>NZ_AMPG01000001.1:1500000-1700236 GCF_000299415.1 Candidatus Microthrix parvicella Bio17-1 | reverse complement strand
CCGGATGGTCCCATCGTTCGACCCGGAAACCAGCCTGGTCCCGTCCGGTGACCACCCCACCGACAACACCGAGTTGGTGTGGCCTTCAAGACGACCGAGTTCAGTGCGCTCGTCGGGGTCCCAGACCCGGATGGTCCCATCGTTCGACCCGGAAACCAGCCGGGTCCCATCGGGTGACCACCCCACCGACCACACCCCGCCGGTGTGGCCTTCGAGACGACCGAGTTCGGTGCCATCGTCGGGGTCCCAGACCCGGATCGTCCCATCGGCCGACCCGGAAACCAGCCTGGTGCCATCCTGTGACCACCCCACCGACCACACCGTGCGGGTGTGGCCTTCGAGACGGCCGAGTTCGGTGCCATCCTCGGGGTCCCACACCCGGATCGTCCCATCGTCGGACCCGGAAACCAGCCGGGTGCCATCGGGTGACCACCCCACCGACAACACCGTGTTGGTGTGGCCTTCGAGACGGCCGAGTTCGGTGCCATCCTCGGGGTCCCAGATCCGGATGGTCCCATCGTCGGACCCGGAAACCAGCCTGGTGCCATCGGGTGACCACCCCACCGACAACACCGTGTTGGTGTGGCCTTCGAGACGGCCGAGTTCGGTACGCTCGTCGGGGTCCCAGACCCGGATGGTCCCATCGTTCGATCCGGAAACCAGCCGGGTGCCGTCCGGTGACCACCCCACCGACCACACCCGGTCGGTGTGGCCTTCGAGACGGCCGAGTTCGGTACGCTCGTCGGGGTCCCAGACCCGGATGGTCCCATCGGCGGACCCGGAAACCAGCCTGGTGCCATCGGGTGACCACCCCACCGACAACACCCCGCCGGTGTGGCCTTCGAGACGGCCGAGTTCGGTGCGCTCGTCGGGGTCCCACACCCGGATGGTCCCATCGGCCAACCCGGAAACCAGCCTGGTGCCGTCCGGTGACCACCCCACCGACAACACCGTGCGGGTGTGGCCTTCGAGACGACCGAGTTCGGTACGCTCGTTGGGGTCCCAGACCCGGATGGTCCCATCGGCCGACCCGGAAACCAGCCTGGTGCCATCCGGTGACCACCCCACCGACCACACCCCGCCGGTGTGGCCTTCGAGACGACCGAGTTCGGTGCCATCCTCGGGGTCCCACACCCGGATGGTGCGGTCAAACGAGGACGAGGCAAGTCGCCTGCCATCAGGATCCCAGGCGAGGCCCCACACCGTGGCGGAGTGCGCCTCCCAGGCCGCCAACACCGTGTTGGATCGGGTATCCCACACGCGAATGCAGCAATCGAACCCGGTTACCGCGACACGATCTCCCGTGGGCGCCCAGGCGACGGCGCTCACTCCATCAAGAGGAAGGTCGAGGGATGTACCGCTTCGGCGAGGGTCATGTCCTGCGAGCCGACGTACCTGGGTGTCCCAGCGTCCGGCGTCCGTGGCGCTGGTGGAGTGACGGCTCCACACAGCCGCAGCGGTGTCGCGTGGGGCGGCCGCCTTGGCCGTAGCCGGAGCCTCACTCGTAGCCCGGAGAATGAGATGCTGGTCTCGGCGCCAACACTCGGCTGCCTCTGCGACCAGGCGGCCGGCCGCCGGGTTTCGAAGCGCGAGGCGCTCGGCCATCGAGAGGTCGTCGAGCATGCCCTCACCGACCGTTACCGAAACCCGTCCGCCAATCCAGTTGGGGTCCAGCACGGTCTCTTGAATCTCGTCCGACAATCCGGCGCCCTTGAGGTGATGGAACAGGTGTCCCCACAGGTACCGCTCGGCGGGCGCGAGGGTGGACCATCGGGTGGTTCCGTGTTCTTCCGAGACCAGCGATCTGGCCCACGTCACCAGGTCGAAATGCCAGTCCTCTGGGTATGGTCCCCTCCGAATGAGGAAGTCGAGCGTCACGTCGTGAAGCTGGATGCTGTCGGCGCTCGAGATCGCACCGTCCCGGTGCGGTGCCGCTTCGGCCGCCCCCGATCGAGACAGCAAACCGGCGCGCAGCAGCGCCCGAATCGACTGAAGTGCGTCGTCGAGGTCGGCGCCCCACAGCCCGGCGACCACGTGGACCGGCACGGGGGTGTCTTCGGGAAAGATGGCCAACTTCCAGAACCGCTTCGCCAGCCCGGGTTGCGTTGACTCCAGTTGGCTGACCGACACCTCGTGAGCCCGATACTCGGCATCGGCGTCGGGGCCCCACGCCCGGTCATGATCGGCAATACGCTCCGAGACCTCGCTCCACGACACGTCGCGCTTGATCATCCCGGCGTAGACCGCCAGGCGAATGGGCCGCCCGTCCGCTGCGGCAATCACCGGGGCCGATTCGGCATCCGACAGGTGGGGGAGTCCGGCCAGTTGGGCGAGGAACCGCCGGGCCAGCGCGTCGTCCAACCGGTCAATGGTCACCGGTGTGCCCCCGATGCCCGTCACCACCGTGTCGGACCGGGAGGTGACCAGCACCCGCCCGGCTCCCTCGCGTGGCACCAGCGATCGCACTCGGGCGGGGTCCCACACGTCATCAAGAACCACCAAGGCCGTGCTGACGCGCAACAGGTCCCGGATCACGGCCAGATACTCCGACGGTTGCTCACACGGGGCCGAGAGCAGATCGTTCAGCTTGTCGGGCAACGGTCCGGCGGTGCTGCGTCGCTGACGAATGCCCGCCACCAGGTCGCCGTGCAAACGCTCGAACCGGGACGGGTGCTCCGCTGGGTCGCGCCCCAATGTCGTCCAATAGACGCCGTCGGGAAACGAGCCCAGAATCCGGGGGTCTTCGGTCAACTGGGCGGCCGCGATCGACTTTCCCAAACCTCCCTCGCCCACCACCACCGGCGGGCCGACGACGCCGGTGACGGCCGCCTCAGACAACACCGCCGCTCGCAACCGATCCATCCGCCCGTCGCCCAGGTCGGCCCAGTCGTGGTTCACCGGCCGTCCGCGTTGCTCCAGCGTGCGGCGATCCTCGGCCGAGAGTTCAAACCCGCTGTCCCCGGTGTGCACAAGCGGTTGGGCCGTCGCCGGTTCTTCGTCGGTCGGGTCCGCACCGGGGGAGCGCTCGCCGGTTGGGGGGTTGCGGACGGCGAGTTCGGTGCACAATTGGGAGAGCACGGCGTCCATGCGTCGTGTGTCGGCCGTCGCAGGCCGGGACCCTGGGGCGAGATCGTTCTGGAACATCGACTGGCTGAGGTCCCCCAACGCGTCGAACGTTTGGTCGAGGTCGCCGCCCAGCTCCGGATACGCCCGTGCCAAGGCCTGAAGGTCGGTTGTCCTGAGGTGCACCCAAAATACCGGCACCCCTCGGGCCTCGTGTTCCCTCAGGATCGCCGGGAACTCGTGGTCGCGGATGTAGGGGGATCCGCCATGTTGAGGCCCCACCAGCACGATGAACGCCCCGGCGTCCTTGATCCACTGCTGTATTTGAGGGTGGAATTTCTGGCCCGATTGCAGGTGGTCATCCCATCGGAGACTCCAGCCGGGCAGATCGCCGAGCCTCTCCCCGAGCACCTGGAGGAACTTGCGTTCCTCTTCGTTTGGGTCGATCTGATCGCGGAAGTCGTGCACGCGATAGCAAGCGAAGATGGTTCGCTCGGCCTGCGCTTCCGTCGGCATGGGTACCGACACTACCCGAGCATCCGTGAAACCTCCCGGAACCAACGCTCCAACTTCGGCTAGCGCCTCGGGCAGTTCCCACTATCCCCACCAGTACCCCACCAGGTGCCCGTAATTGCCCGGTAAGGGTTGACGGACGCGCGAGCGTCGCTCATACTGTCCGCATGCACGGCCCCAGTCACACACCCACGACCTCACGGCAGCCTGCCTTTGGCGACGCCACCGACGCCGACTATCAGGGCTTCGTGTCGTACGCCCACGCCAACCAGGCCGCCGCCTGGCAGCTCCTCACCGAGATCGACGTTGCCAGCAAGGTTGCTGCTCCCCCAGGCTCCTGTTTCCCGAGGGTCTCGGGGTGGTGGGATGACCAGATCGCCATCGGCCAAGGCCAGTGGCGACAGCAGATCGCCGCTGCGGTGGCACGCTGCGACTTTGGGATTTTCCTGCTCAGCAACGACCTGCTCCTCAGCGAGTTCGTCCGCCGTCACGAGTGGGAACCCATCAGGGACGACCCGACCAAGATCGTGATCGTCGCCGGGCTGGCACCGGTCGACTTCGGCAGAGCTCGAATGCACGGCTTCGACGACGAGCAGGTGTACCGCTGGCGTGAGCGACCCAACCAACACCACCACTGGTTCACCGAGCTCGGACCCCGAAACAGGCGACGATTCGCCATGGGGCTGATCGAAGGCCTTCGCGATGCGCTCACTCAACGGAGGACGTCATGAACGACATCACCAGGCTGAATCGTGCTGATGCCGTTGCCGCATTGCGGGCGGCCGTGGGTCAGCTGACCGGCGCCAAGACCCAACGCCGCGCCGCCGCGCTCGCCGACGCAGTGGAGGCCGAAGCCTACGACGGGCCCCGGTTCCCCACCGCCACCGCGTTGGCCGTGTTCGAGGGTGCACCCGATCCCGATGACTCGTTTAAGGAGTTCCGGCGTGAGTTTGGGCAGCAGGTGAAGAAGGCAGGGGGTGACACCACCCTGTGGCTGGACGGGGCGGGCCACGCGCGTGCGTGGGGGGTGAGCTCTCCCTCGTTCGACCGCGCGCAGA
Organism: Candidatus Microthrix parvicella Bio17-1; assembly: GCF_000299415.1. NCBI lineage: Bacteria > Bacillati > Actinomycetota > Acidimicrobiia > Acidimicrobiales > Microthrixaceae > Candidatus Neomicrothrix > Candidatus Neomicrothrix parvicella. Next base: position 1,695,602 of record NZ_AMPG01000001.1, on the reverse strand, counting down.
CCACAAAGGAGGCCGTCACGAAACACTCGGAGGGAGCCGTCCCGGCTGAGACCATCGATGCCGGCGCTCGCGGGGTGTCGATCAAGGATTCACAGCCCGAGTACCTGGTGTATGTCGACCTGGCTCCCGGACAGGCGAGAGCCGTGGAGCTTCTGGAGGAGCTGGACAAGCTGGCCAGGGTCGATCGCCATCTGCGCTGCCGCATTATCCGGCCGCCGCGGACGGCGGCGGAACGTCAGACGATGGCCCGCACGTCGCTCATCAAGTCGGCACAGGTGGTGGTGGTGGGCCTGAGCACCGACTACCTCAGCGAGTACCCCATTGCTGAGGCTGATCGGGGTTGGTGGACGAGCGGAAGCGTGCTTCCCGTGGTGCTTGATGACCTCTCGGACCGAGCCGAGGAGTACACCTTCGGGGTTCCGGTGGTGAAGCCGGAGGGAACCCCGTTCGTCCGACGGCGCGGTCCCGAACGTCGCGCTCAATTGGTCCGAGAGGTGTGGGCCGCTGTCGTTCATCTCCTCAGTGCCGGAGAGCTACGGGATCCGTCACGGGACGACCCTGCCGACCCCAGCCCGGCGCCGGGTGAGCGGCCCTTCGAAGCGACAGCCGATCTGGGCCGACCCAATCGCGCTCAACCGGCGGAGGGTCCCGACGACGACGTCGAGGCAGTTCGTGCGGGGGATCGAACTGCTGTCGGCAGCCTCTTGGCCTCCGGGATCCCGCTCGACCCGGACATCGGATTGGCGGACGGGCACGTCCCCGGTGAGCGGGTCGCGATTCAGATGGCGCGCCCGAAGCGCCTCGGGGAGCGATCGGCGCCGCAGGCCAGCGGCGAGGAGGGGGCAGCCACTGACGGCGGATACGTGCAGCCGATGCTGGACGAATGGCTGCAGCGACCCTTGGTATCTGCGGAGTGGCTCCGTCGGGACCGGGCCGAGAACCCAAGTTCCGTGGAGCCCGATCCGGGATCGCCCGAGACGCAGCGCGAGGACTCCGGCGCCCGGCCGTTCCTGATGCTGCTGGGCGAGTACGGCATGGGCAAGACCACCGCCTGTCAGCTCCTCACCCACCGGCTCTTGGAACAGCGCGGGCAGGGCGCCGCTGCCCGGGTGCCCATCTACCTGGATCTCCGGCGCCTCGGGCCGGCCGGGCGGGCCGATCCCGACCTGCGTACGATTCTGGCGGAGGTTGTCTCGCGCGCCTGGGAAGCGGACGGCACTCGGCCGCCGACGCCCGAAGAAATAGTCGAGCTGGTGCGAGAGCACGGGGCGGTGATCCTCTTCGACGGGCTGGACGAGGTGCTCAACCACCTCGACGAGGAGCGTGGGCAACGGTTCATCGCCGAGCTCTGGCGCATCCTGCCCCCACGGGTGTTGCTGGACCCCGATCAGCGAGATCGTTGCGGCCGGGTGGTCATGAGTTGCCGAACCCACATCTTCCGGTCGCTCGCCGAACAGTCGGCGTTTCTTCTCGGGGGTGGGCGCGAGCAGGTGGGTGAGCGCTATTACGAGGCAATCCAACTGCTCCCGTTCGGAGAAGAGCAGATCCGGCGGTTCTTTGAGAACAACATCGTGGAAGCCACCTCGTCCACGGTGGAGCGGGCGTGGCAATCATTGGGTGAGATCCACAACCTGCGAGAACTGGCGGAGCGGCCGGTGAGTCTTCGAATGCTCACCGCTCAGCTCGCCGACATCGAGCGGCTCCGGCTGCTCGGCCATTCTGTGGGAGCGGTCGATCTCTATGACGGCTTGGTCGAGAGCTGGCTCCTTCGCGACAAGAAGAAGCACAAGATTCCCGAGCGGTTGAAGCCGTGGCTGATGGAGGAGCTGGCGATCGAGCTGTGGGCCCGTTCTGAACGCACCATGGACGCCGACGAACTCGAAGACTGGTTTGAGGGTCGGCTCGACGACGACTCGCGGTTCGCTCGGGCGGTGGCCCGGCTCCCCGAAGCGGAGCGGCACCCACAGGTGCTGGCGGAGGACCTGCGAAACGCCACCGTGGTCGTGCGTCAGGAGGCGGATCGCTTCGAGTTCGCCCATACGTCCCTCTTGGAATATTTCGTCGCCCGCCGATTGGCCCGAACAGTCAGCGACATGACCGATGGCGGAGACCCCAACCTTGGACCGTGGAGCACGCCGAACCTCTCCGACGAGACCCTCGGGTTCCTGGTCGAGCTCCTGGAGCAGTCCGACACGAAGAAGACCGATGTCCTTCTGCGTCACGTCGGATCGTCCTACCGGCCTGGAGTGAGCGAACTCGTGGTAGAGGTGCTCGCCAAGTGGGTCGAGCGGTTTCCGGACAGTGCCCACACGCTGACCTTGGACGGTTGGGATCTGCGAGGCGGTCGAGTGGAGGGTCTCCAGCTGGGAACGCCGCGCCGCGCAATATCGGCCAAGCGCACCGACTTCCGTGGGGCTTCGCTGATTCGTTGCTTCTTCCGCCACGTCGATCTCAGCAATTCCAGCTGGGACGAGGCGCAGGTGGCATCGACCGAGCTGTGGGACTGCCGGCTGACGGGGGCCACCTGGCGGGACACCGCGGCTACTGTGACCAACTTTCGTCGATGCGACGATCCGCCGAACCTGGTTGGCTCGACGCAACTCCCCGTCCCCCATACAGAGCCTACCTCCGAGGGTCGATGGGCGATAGTTGGCCCTTCGATGCGAGGGGTGTTGTCGGTGGGGTGGTCACCCGACGGCACCCGGCTGGTTTCCGGGTCCGCCGATGGGACGATCCGGGTCTGGGACCCCGACGAGCGTACCGAACTCGGCCGTCTCGAAGGCCACACCAACACGGTGTTGTCGGTGGGGTGGTCACCCGATGGCACCAGGCTGGTTTCCGGATCGAACGATGGGACCATCCGGATCTGGGACCCCGAGGATGGCACCGAACTCGGCCGTCTCGAAGGCCACACCAACACGGTGTGGTCGGTGGGGTGGTCACCCGATGGCACCAGGCTGGTTTCCGGATCGAACGATGGGACCATCCGGATCTGGGACCCCAACGAGCGCACCGAACTCGGTCGTCTCGAAGGCCACACCGGCACGGTGTTGTCGGTGGGGTGGTCACCCGATGGCACCAGGCTGGTTTCCGGGTCGAACGATGGGACTATCCGGATCTGGGACCCCAACGAGCGCACCGAACTCGGTCGTCTCGAAGGCCACACCCGCACGGTGTTGTCGGTGGGGTGGTCACCCGACGGCACCAGGCTGGTTTCCGGATCGAACGATGGGACCATCCGGATCTGGGACCCCAACGAGCGCACCGAACTCGGTCGCCTCGAAGGCCACACCCGCACGGTGTTGTCGGTGGGGTGGTCACCGGACGGGACCAGGCTGGTTTCCGGGTCCGCCGATGGGACCATCCTGATCTGGGACCCCGACGAGCGCACCGAACTCGGCCGTCTCGAAGGCCACACCGACTGGGTCCGGTCGGTGGGGTGGTCACCCGATGGCACCCGGCTGGTTTCCGGGTCCGACGATGGGACCATCCGGATCTGGGACCCCGACGAGCGCACCGAACTCGGCCGTCTCGAAGGCCACACCCGCACGGTGTTGTCGGTGGGGTGGTCACCCGACGGCACCAGGCTGGTTTCCGGATCGAACGATGGGACCATCCGGATCTGGGACCCCGACGAGCGCAGCGAACTCGGCCGTCTCGAAGGCCACACCAACACGGTGTTGTCGGTGGGGTGGTCACCGGACGGCACCCGGCTGGTTTCCGGGTCCGCCGATGGGACGATCCGGGTGTGGGACCCCGACGAGCGCAGCGAACTCGGCCGTCTCGAAGGCCACACCGACTGGGTCCGGTCGGTGGGGTGGTCACCCGATGGCACCCGGCTGGTTTCCGGGTCCGACGATGGGACCATCCGGATCTGGGACCCCGAGGATGGCACCGAACTCGGCCGCCTCGAAGGCCACACCAACACGGTGTGGTCGGTGGGGTGGTCACCCGACGGCACCAGGCTGGTTTCCGGATCGAACGATGGGACCATCCGGATCTGGGACCCCGACGAGCGCACCGAACTCGGTCGTCTCGAAGGCCACACCGGCACGGTGTTGTCGGTGGGGTGGTCACCCGACGGCACCAGGCTGGTTTCCGGGTCGAACGATGGGACCATCCGGATCTGGGACCCCGACGAGCGCACCGAACTCGGTCGTCTCGAAGGCCACACCGGCGAGGTGTTGTCGGTGGGGTGGTCACCCGACGGCACCAGGCTGGTTTCCGGATCGAACGATGGGACCATCCGGATCTGGGACCCGAACGAGCGCACCGAACTCGGCCGCCTCGAAGGCCACACCAACACGGTGTGGTCGGTGGGGTGGTCACCCGACGGCACCCGGCTGGTTTCCGGGTCCGACGATGGGACCATCCGGGCGTGGGACGCGCAGACGAACGAGGAAGTCTGGCGGATGGTGCTCCTTCCGCCCGACCGAGACGGTGTGACCCAGTCGGCCGGCTTCGATGGCGACGGCAACCTGCTGAGTTGCACCCAGAACACCTGGCCGGCGCTGGTCTGGGTGGCCGCCAACGATCGAGGTCTCCGTGGATACCCCGTGGAGAACGTGGCGCCGGAGCTCGTCAGTTTGTTGCAGGGCTGAAGCGACGCAGCGAGCTACCGGGGCCCTTGCCATCCCACCCGAACAGGTCGCCACCGGAGCGGCTACGTTGATGGGACGCACTGGGGGTGCGTGGTGGACAAAAGGAGGGGGCCCTGTGACACAGCACAAGCCGACGACGGTGTTGGATCGCCTCAAGGCGTTCGGCGACCTGTGGCGGCTGTCCGACGCCGACTATCACGCCTACATGGGCACCTACACCGAGCTGTTCACCGACTCACCGGAGAACACCAAGGCCGACTACGAACTCGGCATCCCCATGAAGGGGTACGACCAGGGCAGCAGCGACGAGATCAGCCAGTTGTACAAGGTGATCCACATCATGTGCACGCTGGGCTCGGTCGAGAAGATGTACATGCCGCCCACCGTCGACCCGACCACGTCGGTGCTCGACAACCAGATCCTGTTCGAGCGGATCGTGGCCGACGATCTCGACGTGAAACCCGGTGCCAAGGTCCTGGACCTGGGTTGTGGCTGCGGTGCGATCGCCGAGCACATGGCCGAGCTCACCGGAGCCGAGCTGTTCGGCATCAACATCGATCGCTCACAGATCGCCAAGGCCTGGCGCAACCCCAACCTGAACGGCGCCAACTTCAACGTCGGCGACTTCAACGTGCCGCTCAACTTCCCGGACGAGACCTTCGATGCGGTCTACGCCATCCAGCCGATGACGTACGTGACCAACCTGGAGGCGACCTGCCGTGAGGTGCTGCGGGTGCTGAAGCCGGGTGGACGGTTCGTGGTGAACGACGTGGCCGCGCTCGACGCTTACGACCGGGACAACGCGCACCAACGGGGGTTGATCCAGGACACCCGTGAGCTCACCGTGTTTGGCGGGTTCTGGTACTACAAGTACTGGGAGGACGCCTACAAGGCGACCGGCTTCGAGCTGCTGGACTCCGAGGGCAGGAGCGCCGTCGAGATGATCAAGCGCGAGGTCTCGCTGTACGGCAGGTACGAGGCGGCGGTGGCGGCGCTGGCCAAAGTTCGGATCATTCCCACGAAGGTCAACGCCATGATCCACCGGATGAACGCCAAGGCCGATTCCTACATCCAGGCCGAAGCAGAGGAGCTGCTCACCCTCAACTGGAAGACGGTGGCCCGCAAGCCGGGGTGACCGGTCGGGTACCGTCTTGGTCATGGCCGACGACATGCCCACCAAGATCCTTCTCAGCGAAGACGAGCAGCCCACGCAGTGGTACAACGTCATCGCCGACCTGCCGACGCCGCCGCCACCGCCGCTGCACCCGGGCACGCACGAGCCCGCAGGTCCCGACGACCTGGCGCCGCTGTTCCCGATGGCGCTCATCGAGCAGGAGATGACCGCCGATCGCTACATCGACATCCCCGGCGGCGTGCTCGACGTCTACAAGCTGTGGCGCCCCAGCCCGTTGTTCCGGGCCCACCGCCTGGAGGCGTTGCTCGACACCCCGGCCAAGATCTTCTACAAGTACGAGGGCGTCAGCCCGGCCGGGTCGCACAAGCCCAACACCTCGGTCCCACAGGCCTTCTATAACAACGCTGAGGGCGTCACCAAGCTGACCACCGAAACCGGCGCCGGCCAGTGGGGCTCGGCGCTGGCCTTCGCCACCGCCCAGTACGGCATGGAGTGTGAGGTGTGGCAGGTGGCGGCCTCGTACCGGGCCAAGCCACACCGCAAGACCATGATGGAGATCTGGGGCGCCTCGGTGCACCCCAGTCCGTCCGAGCTGACCGAGTTTGGCCGCGGGCTGCTGGCCGAGAACCCCGATCACCCCGGCAGCCTGGGCATTGCCATCTCGGAGGCTGTCGCCATGGCCGTGGCCGACCCCGAGACCCGCTACGCCCTCGGCTCGGTGCTCAACCACGTGCTCTTGCACCAGACGGTGATCGGCGAGGAGGCGCTGCTGCAGCTGGCCAAGGTGGGTGTCACCCCCGACGTGCTGGTCGGCTGCACCGGCGGCGGCTCCAACTTCGGTGGCCTCGCCTTCCCGTTCCTGCGCGAGAAGCTGGCCGGTAACATGAACCCGACGATCCGCTGCGTCGAGCCGGCAGCCTGCCCCACGCTGACCAAGGGCGAGTACCGCTACGACTTCGGCGACACGGCCGGCATGACCCCGCTGCTGAAGATGCACACGCTGGGCCACGGGTTCATCCCCGAGCCGATCCACGCCGGTGGCCTGCGCTACCACGGCATGTCGCCGCTGGTCAGCCACGTGTACAACGAGGGCCTGGTTGAGGCGATCTCGATTCCGCAGACCGAATGCTTCGCCGGGGCGATTCAGTTCGCCCGGGCCGAGGGCATCGTGCCGGCACCCGAGCCGACCCACGCCATCGCAGCTGCGATCCGCGAGGCCCAGGCCGCCAAGGAGGCGGGGGAGGAGCGCGTGATCCTCACCGCACTGTGCGGCCACGGACACCTCGACCTGGCGTCGTACGAGAACTACCTGGCCGGTGGACTCAAGGATTACGACCTGCCCGACGAGGCGATCGCCGCCGCCATGGAGGCCGTGCCGGTCCTCGACTGAGCGGAGTCCTGGCCGAGAGTTGCTGGTACCAGTCCAAACCGCTCGGTGGACGCCGCGGCCCGCAAGGTGCTGTCGAATGCAGCCTGCTTCGCCCGCTCCACGATCTCGTTGTCTCCGCGCCGGCTCACTTGGGTCAAGCAAGCATGATGGCAAGCGCGATGTCGGCGATGCCTACGGTCTGCTTGACGGGCCCTGCCGTGAAGCGTCGACCGAATCATCGAAGCTGGAGCTGTCGGTCGTATCCGGGCTGTTCGGACCGGCCTCTGCGGGAGAGGCCCCGCTGCGTCGCCAGGCCACGAAGAGCCACGCCCCGGCGGCAATGAACGCGATCACCGCCAACAGGCCGTCCGGCACGCGCCCGCCGAGGTTGGTGGCCCATTCCTCGGCGCGAGCCCCGGCCAGGGCCAGCGTGTTGGACTCGACCAGGTTGCCCCCGTTGACGACCATGAAAACGCCGACCGCCACCAGGACCAGGCCAGAGATCAGTGAGGTCGAGTGGAACGTCAGTCGTCCCAGGCGGACAGTCCGACCTCGAAGCCAACGGTTGACCCGCTGCCCGATGCTGCCCCAGGTCAGCGCCAGCACGACGAGTGGCACCACCATGCCCAGCCCGTAGATCGCCAGCAGCAGTCCGCCCCGAACCGGCTGCCCACCCGCCGCGGCAAGCACCAGGATCGATCCGAGGATCGGCCCGGTGCAGAACCCGGTGAGGCCGTAGGCCAACCCCAGCGTGTAGATCGACATCGGGTTGGTCTGTGTGACCGCCGATTCGCCCGAACGACGGAACAACACGAACCCCCCGCCGAAGGCGGTGACGATGCCGAGCACGACGATTGCGATGCCCGCCACGGTCATTACCGTCTCCTGGTGCGACCGGACGAACACCGTGGCCGCCGACGCCGACACCCCCAAGGGCACCAGTGTGGTCAACAGCCCGAGGTAGAAGACGCCGGTGCGAGCCAGCAACTGGCTGCGGCGATCGAACGCGTACGAAAAGAAGGCCGGCAACAGCAACGCTCCGCACGGGCTGAGCAAAGCCAGCAGTCCACCCAGGAACGCGGCGACGTAGCCGATCTCGCCGGCCGGACTCACCGCTCTGTCCCGCTCATGGCGCTGGGTTCATCACGACGTCGACTCGCTGGACTCCTGCACCTCTGCCAAAAACTTGTTCATCTGCTCGTAACTCGAGAACCCTCCCTGTGGCACGCCGTTGACCACCATGGCAGGGGTGGCGGTGAACCCAATTTGATTGGCCATCCGTGAGTCGGTGGCCACCCGCTGCGCGGCTTCGGCGGATCGGTAGTCGGTCATGAACCGGTCGTAGTCCAGGCCGACGTCGTCGGCAACCTCTTGGATCTTGGCCAACATTGCGGGCTCGCTTTGGCGTTGGTGGTAGGCGGACATCTCAGCAGCGCTCGGCTTGGCGCCGTCGAAGCGGGGCTCCGCGCCTCCGGTGATGTAGGGGTACATGACCTCGGCCAGTTCCCAGTACTTGTTCTGCATGCCGGCAGCGGTGCCGGCCAGTGCCCCGGGGTTTGCCCGTTGCTCGTAGGGCAGCATGCGGGACTCGATGCGCAGCTTGCCGGTGTCCACCCAGTTCTGGATCAGCTTGGGCATGGTCAACGTGTGGAAGTGGCCGCACCATCCGCACCCGAACGACTCGAAGGTCACCATCACCAGCGGCGCGTCGACATCGCCGATCGTCATACCCTCGTCGGTGACCCGCAGCGGCGCCATCCGTTCCCGGTTGGGCCCATCCACCGGTGGCGGTGTCGTCGTCGGTTCACCCACTTCGGGGCTGGGGCCCAGCGGTTCGCCGTTGTCGGCCGACTCGGCGGTGATACCCGAGGTGTCCACCAGGGCCGGGTCGTCGCCACTGAGGACGGTCACCGCAACGGCGACGCCGGCGGCCACAAACACCACGACGGGTATCAGGAGGCGGGGGAGCTTCATCCCCGGAGGGTAACGATCGGGCTTCGTTCTCCCACATCGCGGCGGTGGCAGTACCTCAGCGGCCACCTGGTGGCGGAGGGTTCAGGAGGCGTCGTCTTCTTGCAGCTCACCTCTGGGGGCCGTCAAGTCGCGGCCTCCCGCGTCGCCCCGGGTGGCGATGAACCCGACGGAGTCGCAAGCGCTTCGTTGGTTCGCGGCCATTCGCCTAACCTCGCCGCGTGGCAGACACGCTCCCCCCGTATCGATACACCCCCGAGTTGGCCGCCGAGATCGAGCTTCGCTGGCAGGACCGCTGGGAGGCCGACGGCACCTACGAGGCACCAAACCCTGCGGGGCCGCTGGCCGATCCCGAAGCGGTGGCCGATCGGCCGCGCCGCTATGTGCTCGATATGTTTCCCTACCCCTCGGGCGCGGGTCTGCACGTGGGCCATCCGTTTGGCTACATCTCCACCGACGTGTACGCCCGTTACCGCCGCACCCGGGGCGACAATGTGCTGCACGCCATGGGTTACGACGCGTTCGGTCTGCCCGCCGAGCAGTTCGCCGTGCGCACGGGCGCACATCCCCGCACGACAACCGAGGACAACATCGCCACCATGCGCCGCCAGTTGCGACGCATCGGCCTGGGCCACGACGCGCGGCGTTCGGTGGCCACCACCGACGTTGAGTTCTACCGCTGGACCCAGTGGGTCTTCACCCAGATCTTCGAGTCGTGGTTCGACACTGAGGCCGATGTGGCCCGTCCGATTGCCGAACTGCTGGCCGCATTCGAGTCGGGCGAGCGGCCTACTCCCGACGGTCGGGCATGGAACGAACTGGCCGAGGGCGAGCGGCGGGCGATCATCGACGATCATCGCCTGGTGTACTCCGCCGAGATGCCGGTGAACTGGTGCCCCGGGTTGGGCACCGTGCTGGCCAACGAGGAGGTCACCGCCGAGGGTCGATCCGACATCGGCAACTATCCGGTGTTCCGCCGCAACATGCGCCAATGGGTGATGCGGATTACTTCGTACTCCGACCGGCTGCTGGCCGACCTCGACCTGCTGGACTGGCCCGAGCCGATCAAGGTGATGCAGCGCAACTGGATCGGTCGGTCCACCGGCGCCAACGTGTGCTTCGCCACCGAGGCGGGCGACGTCGAGGTGTTCACCACCCGGCCCGACACGCTGTTCGGCGCCACGTTCGTGGTGCTGGCGCCCGAACACCCAATGGTGGACGCGCTGGTCGGCGACGCTTGGCCTGACGGCACGCCCGAGCGGTGGACGCAGGCAACCGCCGATGGCGCCGCGGCGCCGTCGCCCCATGAGGCCGTCGAGGCCTATCAAGCCTCCGCATCGGCCAAGACCGACCGTGAGCGCCAGGAAGACCGCCAGAAGTCCGGCGTCGCCATCGGGGCGTTTGCCACCAACCCGGTCAACGGCGAACAGGTTCCCATTTTCGTCGCCGACTATGTGCTGATGGGCTACGGCACCGGCGCCATCATGGCGGTGCCGGCGGGTGACGAACGTGACTTCGAGTTCGCTCGGGATTATGGCCTTCAGATCACCGCGATCCAGCAGCCGCCCGCAGCGTGGTTCGAGGTTCGCGATATCGAACCCAGCCTGGATACGAGCACCTGGCCCGAGGCATTCGTTGGGGAAGGCGAGTACGTCGGCTCTGCTGACCTGAACGGCGGGATCGACCTGAACGGCGAGCACACGATCGCTGAGGCGGTCGCGCTGATCAACGGCTGGTTGGAGTCGGTTGGCCGTGGCGAGGCCGCCATCACCTATCGGCTTCGAGATTGGCTGTTTAGCCGCCAACGGTATTGGGGCGAGCCATTCCCCATCGTGTGGGACGAGCATGGTCCCCGATCGCTGCCCGACTCGGAGCTGCCGGTGCAGCTGCCGGAGGTGGACGACTACTCGCCGCAGGCGCACGATCCCAACGATGCCGACTCCAACCCGGTACCGCCGCTGGGCCGGGTTGAGGAGTGGGTGAACGTCGACGTCGACCTGGGCGACGGCCCGCAGACCTACCGCCGCGAGCTCAACGTCATGCCCCAGTGGGCCGGATCGTGCTGGTACGAGCTGCGTTACCTCGACCCGACCAACACCGCGACTTTTGTCGACCCCGACGTTGAGGCCTATTGGATGGGCCCGCGTCCCGGCGGGGAAGGCGAGCCGTCCACGGTGGGCGGTGTCGACCTGTACGTCGGCGGTGTCGAGCACGCCGTGTTGCACCTGCTGTACGCCCGCTTCTGGCACAAGGTGTTGTTCGATCTGGGCCACGTCAGTGGACCGGAGCCGTTCCACCGACTGGTGAACCAGGGTTACATCCAGGCGTATGCGTTCACCGACGCCCGGGGCCAGTACGTGGAGGCCTCGGAGGTCACCGAGACCGACGACGGCTTCTTCTTCGAGGGCCAACCGGTCAACCGTGAGTACGGCAAGATGGGCAAGAGCCTGAAGAACATGGTGACGCCCGATGAGATGTACGACGCCTACGGGGCCGACACCTTCCGCCTCTATGAACTCTCCGGCGGGCCGCTGGAGTCGTCGCGCCCGTGGAGCACCCGCGATGTGGTGGGCATGCAGCGGTTCCTTCAGCGCCTCTGGCGAAATCTGGTCGATGAGGACTCGGGCAAGCTGACGGTGACCGATGAATCGGCTGATGACGAGACCCGTCGTCTGCTGGCCCGCACCGTGGCCGGGGTGGGAGAAGACCTCGACGCGCTCCACGCCAACACCGCCATCGCCAAGCTGATCGAGCTGAACAATCATCTGACCAAGGCGGCCGCCCCAGTGGCCCGCGAGGTGGCAGAGCCGATGGTGCAGCTGCTCGGCATCGTCGCCCCGCACCTTGGCGAGGAGCTGTGGGCCAAGCTGGGCCACGCCACCTCAGTGGTGTGGGCGCCGTTCCCCACCGTCGACGAGGCACTGCTGGTCGAGGACACCATCGAGCTGCCGGTGCAGGTCAATGGCAAGGTGCGGGGCCACATCACGGTGGCCGCCGATGCGGATCAGGCCACCATGACGGCTGCGGCCCTGGTAGTCGACAATGTGGCCGCCCACCTCGAGGGCGCCGCGCCCCGCAAGGTCATCGTCGTGCCCGGCCGAATGGTGAACGTCGTCGTCTGATCGACAGGTGGTGGTCGCCGCCCTGGCGACGATGGTTGCCTTGAACTGACGTCTTCGGTTTTGTGGGCGTTGTCGTCGAAGTCAGATTTGGGATGCGCGGGCGCTGACGAGCGCCTGGATCCTGGTGGCCAGGGTGTCGCACCTGGCGATCACGGCGTTGCGAACCGGACCGAGCGCATCGAGGTGGCCGCCGGCGTGAGCGCCAAGAGCGTCGACAAAGGTGTCGAGCGCCCCCCGTAGTTGGGCCACCGATCGGCCCACACCGTCGACGGCGTTGGTCAGGAGCTCATCCTGGATGTCGATGCCCGCCGCAGAGCGTTCGATGTCGGCGAAGTGCTCCCGCGCAACCGGCCAGGCAGCGGCGACCCGGCCGACGTCGGTGGCCCGGGCGGCCTCGCTCGCCTGCTGGTGTGCCCATCGGGCATCGTCCAACAATCTGTCGAGGCTCTGGGAGGTCGTCGCCGATGGCTGGGCGGATGCATGATCCCGGCTGCGGGTCGACCACACGATGAGCCCTCCGACGAGTCCGGCCAGCAACACCAACGTGACCAGGCCGAACGGCCCGAGGCCGCTGTCCTCATCGGACGTGTCGACGGCCGGAGCGGTTGACGTCGGTGGAGCGGTTGACGTCGGAGCCTGCGTGTTGGTGGTGGCGCCGCCGTCGGGGGCGGTGATGTCGGGGGTGCTGACGTCGGGCAGCGTGATGTCGGGGGTGCTGACGTCGGGCAGCGTGATGTCGGGGGTGCTGACGTCGGGCAGCGTGATGTCTGGGGTGGTGACGCCGGCATCGTCCGCCAATGAGGAGATCGGGCCGGTGCCTGCGAGCGCACCGTCGTCACCGCACGAAGCGAGCAGCGCCACGCAGGCGATGGCAACGGAGATGGTCACGGCTACAAGTCCGATGGGGGGTCGGCCGGCTTGGCCGTCGGCGTTCACAGAACCTCGGTTGGTGAGGGGTCTGATGTGGGGGTTGCGCCACCCATCAGGTCGGGGCGCTGTACCGGGTAGGTGTCGGCCGAATCTGCGTAGGCATCGAGGCGGGCCTGACGGGAGCGGTCACGGTCCATGCGATGGATTCGATCACCCAACCAGGTGACGCCCATGTGCACCGCAATGCAGACGATGCCGTAGATCACCATGGCGAAGAGAAACGACGTGTCGAACACAGCGGGCACCGCCTGCCTGGATGTTCCCAGCTGGATCGGTTCGAAGATGCCCCGGAATGGGTTCATCGCCCGATCGGAGCTGCGATAGATCCACCTGACGAACTCGCTGGTTGGATTCGCGCCGAGGAGTTGAAGGGTGAACGCAAGCGCCAGCACCACCTCCACCACCACCAGGTAGGCGTAGATCATGTAACCGAGCACTCGCACCACGAGGGCCGGGATCCGAAGCAAGGAGTCGTGGCTCTTGCCAGGTTCGACCGTTTGAGGAGTTTGGTTCTGATTCACCGCAGCATGGTACTGCCGATTCCCGGTGTGACCGTGACCGTGACCGTTCTTTCGCCCGCCGTGCGAGACAGGGTGCTAGACACGAACATCCGGCTTGGAGCCGGACTCTTTCGAACGCAGCACACCCATGGAAACCAGCAAAGGTGGCTCGAAATGACCGATCCCGTGTTGGTGGCGAATGGTTTGGTCCGTCGCTTCGGAGACCTCACCGCCGTCGACGACGTGTCGTTTCGTATCGAGCCGGGCGAAACCTACGGTCTGCTTGGCCCCAACGGCGCCGGCAAGACCACCATCATTTCCATGGTTGCCGGACTGTTGGGGCCCGACGCGGGCGAGACCCGAATCCTGGGCAAGGCGATCGGGCCGGGAGTGGTGTCGGCAAAGGCACACATCGGCCTGGTTCCTCAGGAACTGGCCATCTACCCCGACCTGACCGGCCGAGAGAACCTGCGGTTCTTCGGCCGGTTGCAGAAGTTGGGCGGCGATCAATTGAAACGTCGCATCGACGAGGTGCTGACCGTGATCGGGTTGGAGGATCGCGGCGGCGATCTCACCAAGGAGTACTCGGGTGGAATGAAGCGGCGCCTCAACATCGGCATTGGCCTGCTGCACCAACCCGAACTCCTGATCCTCGATGAGCCGACGGTGGGCGTGGATCCTCAGTCACGCAATTCGATCCTGAAATCGGTTGAAGCGTTGGCCGTTTCGGGGATGGCCGTGTTGTACACCACCCACTACATGGAGGAGGCCGAGCGGCTGTGCGACCGCGTCGGCATCTTGGACCACGGTGTGATGCAGGCCGAGGGCACCCGCGACGAACTGTTGGTGCTCACCGGCGAGACCGATCGGGTGCACCTTGAAGGCACCGGCAACCTTGAGGCGGCTACGACTGCGCTTCGTCGTCTTGGGGCGGTGAAATCGGTCACCGGTGATCGCCGCAACATCGACCTGACCGTGGAGGACGCACCGGTGGCGCTCGCCGGTATCGTCGGGGCGGCTGCTGAGGCGGGCATGTCGGTCACCGATGTGGAGGTGGCGCGTCCCGATCTGGAGTCGGTGTTTCTGAACCTCACCGGCCGTGCCTTGAGGGACTGAACGTGGACCTGTCGGCCATTTGGATCATGGCGGTGAGTGACCTGCGCCAGCGGATTCGTGACCGATCGGTATTGATCTTCGCCCTGGTGGTGCCCATCGCCATCATGATCGTGTTCAACCTGTTGTTCTCCGGGCTGGGCTCTTCGGAGTCGCTGAAACCGATCACTGTTCGGGTGGCCGCCGAACCCGACGACCGGGTTGCGCAGGGGCTGATCCAGGCGCTGTCGGCCGTGGACGGTCTGAAGGTGACCGCCACTCTGGTGGCGCTGTCGTCGGCCGATGACCTCGCCGCCGATGTCGAGTCGGGCTCGGTGACGGTGGGCGTGGTGTTCCCGGCCGGGTTTGACGCCGCGGTCCGGCAGGGCGGGTCACCCAAGGTGGAGCTGATCGAACCCGGCGACGGCGGTTTGGAACCTCGGGTGGCTGGATCAATCGTGTCGGGTTACGTCGAGCGGGTGGCCACCGGATCGCAGGCGGCCACAGCGGCGGGAGGTCTCGGCATTCGAGGGGCGGACGTCTCCAAGATCGCAGAGGCGGTGGCCACGTCGCCTCCGACGCTCACGGCCGAGGCGGGACGGCCGTCCAATGAGCAACTGAGCACTGGCGGCTACCTGGTGGCGGGGCAGGCCGCCCTGTTCATGTTCTTCACCATCGGCTTCGGTGTGATCACCTACATCCAGGAACGGGAGCAGGGCACCTTGCCGCGCCTGGCATCGATGCCCATTCCGCCTCGCTCGATCCTGCTGGCCAAAGTGCTGGTCAGCTTCATACTCGGCGTGGTCTCCACCGCCGTGTTGCTGGGGGTCGGTGCGCTGCTCTTCAGCGCCAGTTTCGGCAGGATGGTGCCGGTGACGGTGATGATCGTCGCTGCGGTGATGGCTGTGACCAGCCTGGTTCTGTTGGTCACCCGGGTGGCCCGCACCACCGAGCAGGCGCAAGCGGCCACCTCGGTGATCGGCATCCTGATGGGTGTGCTGGGCGGATCGTTCTTCCCCATCAGCGGTGGCGGGCTGTTGGCTCGCCTTTCCGATTTGACCCCTACCGCTGCGTTCATCCGAGGCTTGGGTCTCACCAACGGCGGCGCAGGGGTCGCCGACCTGGGTGGACCGTTGGCCGTATTCGCTGTCTTTGCCGCGGTCTCGCTGGCGGTTGCGGCGCTGCTTGGTGATGACGAGGTGTTCACATGAGCGCGGTGCTGGCCATCGGAACCACCTCGCTCAGGAGGTTCTTTCGTGACCGGTCCAACTTCTTTTTCGTGCTGGTTCTACCCATGTTGCTGGTGGTGGCCATCGGCCTGCAGTTCGGCGATTCGGGGTCGGCCGGCCGGGTGATGCTGGTTGGTTCCGGGCCGTTGGCCCAGGAGGTGAGCGCAGGGCTGAAGCGACAGGACCTGGCGGTTGATCGCCTCGACGGTGCGGGTACTGCTCGCGAGGTGGTGGCCAGGGGCCGGGCCGACGTCGCCGTGCTGGTGTCGCCAACCCACGAGGCCAGGTGGGCCGCCGGCCAATCGGTGCAGCTGACCGTGATCCCCGGCAGCCAGGCCAACGGTCAGGCGAGTGTTGCCACGGTGCAGTCGGTGCTCGCCACCCTGTCCAACAACCGGGCGGCGGTGCGGGCGATGACCGACGCGGGGGTCGGGCCAAGCGAGGCGAAGCGCTCGCTCGACAAGGTGGACGGTGTTGGGCCGTCCCTGACGGTCTCCCTGGTGGGGCAGGATCTGGGCGACGAGTTTGCCGGGCTGGGAGAGTTCGATCTCGGCGCAGCGCAGCAACTGTCACTGTTCATGTTTCTCACGGCGCTCACCGGATCGGCGATGCTGATCCAGTCGCGTGAGCTGGGGGTGACCAGACGCGAGCTGTCGGCCCCGGTGACCGCAGGCCAGGTGATTGGCGGTGAGGTGCTGGGTCGGTTTGTGATCTCCTTGACCCAGGGCTTGTACATGGTGGTGGGAACCGCTGTGCTGTTCGGCGTGAACTGGGGTGATCCCCTGGCCACGGGCTTGGTGGTCGCTTCGTTCGCCGGGGTCAGCGCCGCGGCTGCCATGGTGCTGGGGTCGCTCATGGACAATGCCAACGCCGCCGGTGGGTTGGGCATTGGGTTGGGGTTGGTGGTGGCCGGGCTTGGGGGCTCGATGCTGCCCATCGAGCTGTTCCCCAGCTCGCTGACGGTGGTCTCGGCGCTTACGCCGCACCGCTGGGCCTACGAGGCGTACGCCGAGATCCAGCGACGCGGCGGGGGCGTAGCCGACGTGCTCCCGCAGCTTGGCGTGCTGGTCGCCATGACAGCGCTGCTGTTGCCGTTGGGCGCGTGGCTGCTGCAGCGGTCGCTCTCGAGGGCGATGTGATTCCCGGGTTGTCGGGGCCCGCTCAGGCCCCAAACCAATTGGCGTGAAATCCAAAGGGGATTCGTTGGGGCATGGTCACGCGGGCGATGGGCCCGGCTTCGACATCTCGGGCGTCCAGCACACACACGTCGGTGCGGTCGCCACCCTCGTAGTACACGGCGTTGATCAGCCAGCCGTCGTTTTCGGCGGTTCCGGCCGGGTCGGGAGCGAAGACCGATTCGCCCACATGGCCCCCGGCGCCGCTGTGCCACATTGATCGCTCGCCGGTTGATTGGTCGTAGGCCACCATGGTGTCGAAGTCGCCCTGGTTACCGACGCTGCCGCCGAACGCCGACATATAGGCGTAGCGGTTTGGTACGCCGGTGTACGCGTCGTTGATACGACAGAAGTCACCGGGCAGATCATCGCTCGGTTCCCAACCGGCGGAACCCGAGTCCAGGTCGACCCAGTACCTGGCCGGACGACCCGGCTGATTGTCGGCGGCCTGCTCGTCCAGTGGCGAAGTGGGATCGATTCCGAAGTTCGGGTCGGCCAGGCGAGAGCCCGAGAACTCGATCCGGTTGCCCGTGGCCCAGCCGTTCCAGAAGTGCTGGACGTGGCCGGGCTCGATCTCGAACCAACGCAGGTCGGCATTGGTGCCCCGGCGAGGCATGACGCCGATGCGGGTGCCGTTCTCGGGCTTCCAGTTGACCATGGGCCCGGTGCCCAGGTTCTCGAGGTCGAACACGATGGGCGAATCGAGAAACACAGCGTGTTCCTCGGTGATGATGAAGTCGTGCATCATGACGGGCGCGGGTAGGTCGAGATCGACGCTGTGCACCAGCGCTCCGGTCGAGTCGGCCACGTGGTAGCGCAGGTAGGGTTCGAACAACGAGTATGAAAAGAAGCACATCTCGCCGGTTCGGGGGTCGATGCGGGGATGGGCGGTCATCGCCCCGACCAGCCTGCCGCCGAAGTCGTATTCGCCCAGGGTGTCGAGGTTGGTGTCGACCTCGGTGGGTGGCCCGCCCTCCCAAAGCGCCAGTCGCCTTCCGGCGTGTTCGATGATGTGGGTGTTGGCCGGGTTCTTCAACGGTCCCGCGTCGCCGGTGAGTTTCGGGTCGGGGAAGCTCATCACCTCGGCCAGGCCGTGGTAGACGGCGGCGCCGTGAGCGAGCTCGGCACCCAGACCCCGCGAGCGGATCCAACGGTTGCGGTAGGACACACCGTCGTCGCCGAAGGTGATCCCGTGCAGCATGCCGTCCCCGTCGAACATGTGATAGCTGCCCAGCGGTTCGAATGCCGGGTTGGGCCCGTTGCGGATGAAGCTGCCCCGCAAGCCTGTTGGGATGGTCCCATCCACGTGGCAACCGTCGATGTCGATTTCGGAGCGGACCGGCATGAGGTTGCCGCGAAGGTCTGGTTGGTCGGCGGCGTTGGTGACCGTCGAGGCGAGGTTCGCGACCGATGGTGCAGTTGCTGGTGCCATTGGAGCAGATTATGGGTATTCGTGTGCCCACGCTCGGAAGAGAGTTCAACCAATCTCACCAAATCCTCCCGCCAAGAACAGTGATTCGATGAGGTTGGTTGAGCCGTCGCCCCTGTCGTAGCTTGCCAAAGCGTCACCGACCAGGAAGCGTCCTCCCCCCGTGATCACCTGGCACACATGTTCGTAGCGTTCAAGGAGATCCGCCGGTCACTCGGCCGGTTCTCGCTCTTGACGTTGGCCGTGGCATTGCTGGTGTTGTTGTTGCTGTTCTTCCAGGCCGTGGCGGGAACCTTGACCAGCGGCCTGACCGGAGGTCTCGAGTCGTCCTCGGCCCAGGTGTTCGTTTACGACCAGCAGGCTCGCAGCAATCCGGCGACCAGCGTGTTGCGGCCCGGGGCGCAACAAGAGATTGCAGCGGTGGGGGGCGTTGCCGCCACCTCGCCGATCGGCCTGAGCGTATTCACCGCACGTCTGATCGGATCGGCGGCCCCGGGCGACGGGTCCGGCGGCGCTCAATCCGGCGGCGCTCAATCCGGCGGCGCTCAATCCGGCGGCGCTGAGCTGGACGTGCAGTTGGTGGGCGGCGACCCGTCCGGGCCGTCGGTACCGGCCAAGGTTGCGGATGGCCGGCTTCCCAAGGCACCGGGCGAAGCCTTGTTCAGCGGGTCGGCGTTCGACACCCCGATCGATATCGGCCGCAAGGTTGCAGTGGAAGGTATGACCTTCACGGTGGTCGGCAGCGCAGACGACGCGGCCTTCAACGTGCTGCCGACCCTCTACGTTCCGTTCGAGGATTATGTGAAGGTGTCTCAGGAGCGTGCCGGTTCGCCGGTCGACGTGCCGCCATCGCTGATCGGAGTGACCGTGGCCGACGGAGCCGAACCCGCCGAGGTCGCCCAGAGGTTGAACGAGTCGGTCGATGGGATCGAGGCGTTGGACCGGGCCGACGCGGTGGCTGCGCTCCCAGGGGTTGGCCAAATCACGCAATCGTTCACCATTCTGTATTTGCTGCTCTACATCGTTGTTGCTCTCGTCACCGGTGTGTTCTTCCTGATCCTCACCGTTCAAAAGGAGGACGCACTGGTGCTGCTGCGGGCCGTTGGTGCGGGCAGCCGTGATGTGATCACCTCCGTGCTGATTCAGGTACTGGTTGTGGTCGGCTTGGGTGCGCTGATTGGATCGGCGGTCACCGCCGGCCTGCTGGCGCTGTCCCGGGACGTGTTCGGCGCCGGGCTGAGCCCCTCGACCACGGCCGCGACCGTGGGCCTGATCGTGGTGATCGGCCTCGTTGCGTCGGTCGGGGCGGTGCGACGGGTGCTGGCCATCGACCCGGTGCGGGCCACGTCGAAAGGCGGTCGCTAGCGCGATGCGGATGTCGGGTGTCAACGTGCCACAAGACGCTGCGGGGGTGAACTAGCTGTGGGGATCTTCTTCAAGGAGTTGGTGCGCCGTCCGGGCCGGTTCGTTCCGGTCGGTGGCGCGCTGACGATGCTCGTCGTGTTGCTGGTCGTGCTCGGCGGTTTTCTTGACGGCTTGGAGCTCAACCAGACCGGTCCCTATCGCGCCCACGAGGGTCGGTTGCTTGTCTTCTCCGATCAGAGCGATCTACTCATCGGTCGTTCGCGGGTGGACGTGAAGCAGGCTGATGTGTTGGCGAAGGCCGATGGGGTGGCCAAGGTGGGCGTGCTGAACCAGATCGCCTCGACCGCCCAGGACGTCGACGGTGACGTTGTCGACATTGTGTTGTTCGGTTACGACCTTCCCACCGACGTGCTGCCCGCTCCTCCAAGCGATGATGCCGTCATCGACGCCGCCCTTGCCGACCGAAACGACGTCAAGGTTGGCGACACATTGTTGATTGGCCCCACGTCGGAGCCGGTCGAAGTGTCGAAGGTTGTCGATGATCTGTCGCAGGGCTCGCCGACGGTCTGGCTGTCGAGCAAGCGGTGGCGTGAGATCGTCCAGAAGGCCAACCCTGCCGCCGTGTTACCACCCGGGGTGGACCAGGCGCTGGTCGTCCAACCGAGCGACACGGCATTGGATACCGGCGGGTTGGACGCACTGGCCGGTCGGTTGGGCGGCGAGGACGGCATCGATGTCGTCACCCCGGAGCAGGCGATCCAGGCGTTGCCGGTGGTCCAACAGCAGTCGTCGACCTTTCGGGGCATCATCGGCGTCACCTTCGTGGTCACGCTCATGGTGGTGGCGCTGTTCTTTACGCTGATCACGTTGGAACGGGTTGGCCTGTACGCGGTGCTGAAGGCGCTTGGCGCCAGAACGCGCGATCTGCTGGCTGGTATTTCGGTTCAGGCGGTGTGCGTCAGTGTGGTGGCGTTGGTGCTCGGCGTTGTGCTGAGTGCCGTCTTTGTCAGCGTGCTTCCCGCCACCCTGCCGGTTCGGTTGGTGCCCGCTCGGCTGGTCCAGATCGCCGTTGGCGTGCTGTTGAGCGCCCTGCTGGGAAGCCTGTTCACGCTGCGCCGAGTTCTTCGTATCGACCCTGCCGAAGCGATTGGATAGTGCGTATGCCCGCATTGGAACTGGACAAGGCCCGCAAGGTTTATGGAGCCGACGAGGCTCAGGTGGTGGCCCTTGACGACGTGACCCTGACCGTGGCGGAGGACGAGATGATGCTGCTGGTCGGGCCATCCGGGTCGGGCAAGACCACCCTGTTGACGGTGGCCGGCGCGTTGCTTCGTCCAACCTCCGGCAGCGTGCGGGTTGGCGGCACCGAGATCACCGACCTGAACGACAAGGACCTGGCCAATTTTCGTCGGGACCAGGTGGGCTTTGTTTTCCAGTCGGTCAACCTCGTGCCCTTCCTCACGGCCCGTGAGAACCTTTTGGTTGTCCGCCAGTTTGGCGGCGCCCGAATCGACTCCGAGGCCAAAGATCGTGCCGACGAGTTGCTCGATGAGCTCGGCCTGGGTCAGCGGGGCGACAGCCTGCCCTCCCAGCTCTCGGGTGGCCAGCAGCAGCGGGTGGCCATCGGCAGGGCGTTGATGAACGACCCGTCGCTGGTCCTGGTGGACGAGCCGACCTCGTCGCTCGACTCGGAGTTGGGCAAGCAGGTGATGGACCTGCTCGAACGTGAGATCAAGGGTCGAGGCGTCGCCGCCATCATCGTCACCCACGACGAGCGGGTGCTTGACTACGGCGATCGCACGGTGCGCATCGTGGACGGGGCGCTCCAGGCCGACTGACCCGGGAAGGGCAGCCCGTTCACAGCGCGTTGGGGTCGTCACGGGGTGCGGAGCTACCTGGCGAACCGAAGGGTGAGCACCTTGAACGGATGAAGGGTCGCCTTGACGGTGAAGTCGTCGAGCAGCGCTGCCGCGGTTCCGACTCGCCGAGGATCGTCGGTCGGAAGTTCGTCCTCCAAGAGGTCGCAGACCTGCACCGTTGCGGCAGGGGCACCGAGCGTGACGGTGCCCGCAACGCGGCCGCCGTGTACCTCGGACAGGCGGACGACCAGATCACCCGAGCCGTCCTCGGCGGCCTTTGCCGCCTCGACGGTGACTCCCGGAATGTCGCAGGTCACCGGTGGAACTGTTGGAGCATCACTGCGGGCAGCGCGGCGAGCAGCGACAACAGCAACGTCCGCTGCTCCGGGGGCGAGGATGGCTCGGACCGGATTGTTGAGGCGCCAGCCCTCGGCGACGACGTCACCCTCGACGAGGTCGCCGAGGTGCGGCAGCACCGCCAGCGTGAACCGGTGGTGACCCTTGTCGGCGGCTGGATCCGGGTAGGTGGAGGCGGTCAGCAACGTCTGGCGGAGCGTGCCGTCCAGCGCGTCGTGGCCATACTTGGCGTCGTTTAACAGCGCTACGCCGTAGCCCCGCTCGGAGGCGTCGATCCACCGGTGGGCGCAGAACTCAAAGCGGGCCGCATCCCAGGACGTGTTCTGGTGCACCGGCCGCACCACGTGTCCGAACTGGATTTCGGAGGCCACCTCGTGAGTGTGCACGTCCACCGGCCATGCCACCTTCAGCACCTTGTCGGTCTCGGCCCAGTCGATGTCGTACCCGACGTCAACGCGGGCGGAGCCGGCAGTGAGATGGATCACCTGGGTGAACGTCGACGTGTTGTGGCGGCGAGTGACCTTCAGTGAGGCCACCAGGGGACCCGCATCGACCACCTCCACCAGTTCCGCCTCGGCGAGCGTCACGGTCGAGTTGGCGTGGTAGGCCTCCAGGTCCCAGGCGTCGAACTCCAGCGGTAGATCCTCGGAGAGCTCGAGCACGTTGCCCGGCTCGCCTGACCGCAGCACCTGTCGACCGCCCTGCACCCGGTGATCCACCAGCGACGTGACCAGACCGTGGGTGTCCCAGGTGAGGGTGAGCAGACCGTTGTCCATGCTGCCACCACCGGCAGGATCGGTCTCGACCCGTACCCGGTGTTGGGCATGGTCTGCGGCGCCACCAGTGGGCGGCACCACCCAGCCGCCCGCTGGGAGGTCGGCCGCCACGGCCAGTCGTCCGTCTGCGAGGGGTTGCGACCCTGCCGGATGAGGGGCCCCGTCGGGCCAGTCGACCAGGTGCACCCCAACCCGGGGGTGCGGCGCCGGGTTGGCGAGCAACACGCCGGTGGCGACGTCTACTCCATTGGTTGGCGACGTCGAAGAGCCGCCCGCCGCACCGCCCCTGATCCCGGTCACCGAGTCTGCGATTGTGCCCAGCGAGTCGGCGATCAGCGCCTCGCAGCGCCCGATGATGCGCTCGTAGCCTGCCTCGGCCTCGCGATGCACCCAGGCGATCGAGCTGCCGGGCAGAATGTCATGGAACTGGAGGGTGAGCGTCTCCTTCCACAGTTCGTCCAACTCTGCTGTCGGGTAGGCGTCGCCGGGGCTGCCCCCTGCGGCTGCCAGCGCCCACCACTCCACCTCTCTCAGCAGGGCCTCGCTTCGGCGATTGCCTGCCTTGGTTTTGGCCTGGGCCGTGTAGGTGGCCCGGTGCATCTCCAGGTACAACTCACCCACCCAGCGGGGCGGATCAGGCAGCTCGGCCAACGCCTCGGTGAAGAACTCGGCGGGAGAGCCGATCGACACCCGGGGGATCGCCTCACAATCGGCGGCGATGCGCGCCCGGGCCATCATCTCGCGGGTGGGACCGCCTCCACCGTCGCCGTGACCAAAGGGCACCAGCGAGGTGTTGGCCACCGCCCGTTCTGCGAACGTGCGGGCGGCGGGCACCAGCTCACCTGGGTCGATCTCAGCGTTGTAGGTGTTGACGGGCGGAAAGTGGGTGGGCAGCGATGTGCCGTCCAGCCCCTCCCACAAGAAGGTGTGATGAGGGAAGGTGTTGGTGCGGTTCCATGAGATCTTCTGGGTGACAAACGCGGAGGAGCCACCCAGCGCAAAGATCTGCGGCAGCGAGGCCGGATATCCGAACACGTCGGGGATCCACGCCTCCCGACAGGTCACGCCGTAGTGCTCTCGGAAGAACCGTTGGCCGTGAAGGAACTGGCGGGCCATCGCCTCACCTGAGGGCAGGTTGCCATCGGCCTCCACCCACATGCCTCCCAGCGGTACCCAGCGATCCGCAGCGACCGCCTGGGCGATGCCCTCGGCAACCGACGGGTATTCGTCGATCATCCACTGGTACTGCACGGCCTGGGAGCAACCGAAGCGATAGTCGGGGTCGTTGTCGATCAGGTCAAGTGAGTTGGCGAACGACCGGGCGCACTTGCGGCGGGTCTCGCGCAGTGGCCACAGCCAGGCGGTGTCAATGTGGGCGTGCCCGATGGCGAAGCAGCGGTGCTCCGATGCGACCGCCGGGGCGGCGAGCACCTCGGCCAGCTCCGAGCGTGCCGCCTTCGCCGAGCCGACAATGTTGTCCAGATCGAGGGCATCGGCAGCGCGCCCCAGGGCCTGCATGATCCGCAGCTTGCGAGAGCCCGAACCGGTATCCAGTTGCCAGCCAAGGCGGACCAGAAAGTCGATCTCCAACGCCAGGTTCCACACGTCGGTATTGAGGGGTGCGAGCTCGGCCTGAGCCAGGCGATACAGCGGTTGCTTCGAGGCGGTCAACACGTCGCCCAACCGAGTGATCACGTTGAGGTTGACGAAGGGGTTGGCCGCAGCCTCCACCAGCAGGTCCACCTGCTCGCCTCCCAGGGCGTGCGGGCTGACCAGGCTCCATTGGCGGGCGGGGTGCAACCCGTGCACCGGGACGCCGTCGCGCCAGATCATTCCCTCGGCATTGAACCCCACCTGGCCCGAGATGAATCCGAGGTTGACGACCGCCTCCACCCGTCGCCCGGCCATGTCGGGCGGCACCGTGCCCGACATCCGAAACCAGGTGGTGCCCCACGGGGGGCCCCACGGGTCGCCGATGGCGAAAGGTTCGTAGTGTGCCTGCTGTGCAGCCACCACGGCGATGGGCTCCCCAGCAACATGGTGGGCCGTCAGGCTCAGCGGCGCACCCGGGCCGTAGGTGGCCGGCCGGATGCGCTCCTCCAACAGACGGCGGATACGGCGTTCGGCAATGTGGGGCTCGTCGTGCATCGACCCATCATTGCGGAGAGCCCCCTACGGTGCAGGCGAGACCGGGAAGCTGGTAGACCGAGAGCCGACCGACATACCTGGGGGAGGGCCATGACCGCCGACGAAGCGAAGCTGACCGAGGAACTGAGCGTGGATGCGTGTTGGGATCTGCTGACCAAGGCGCGTACCGGCCGTCTGGCGGTTGCGATCGGCGACCAGCCCGACATCTTCCCGATCAACCACGTGGTGGACGGCCGCACCATCGTGTTTCGCACCGACCCCGGTACCAAGCTGGCGGCGGCCGTTTTGGGATCCGGCGTGGCCTACGAGGTGGATCACATCGACGACTCCAACGGTGTCGCGTGGAGTGTGGTGCTGAAGGGCAGGGCAAGAGAACTGCACACGGTGGAGGAGATGGCTCACGCCGAAGATCTGGCGCTGTACCCATGGGACCGTGGCGATAAGCACCATTACGTGGCCATCACCGCCGACGAGGTCACCGGACGCCGCTTCCACACCGACCCCCGGAAGTAGCGCCTCCGGCTGTCGGCCGGCGCTGCATGCTGCGACAATGGTCGACCTCGCCTCGGTAGCTCAGTTGGATAGAGCGACCGCCTCCTAAGCGGTAGGCCACAGGTTCGATTCCTGTCCGGGGCACTCAACACTGGCATTTCGTGACCGCCTCATTCAGCGACCGCCTCATTGCGCCGGTGGTTGGTCCGGCCTCTCAGGATCGCCGAAGCCGATGAAGACGCCGGTGGAAGACCGCTGAGCGGCCCGAACCTCAGTGACCGCTCCGGTTGG
Source organism: Candidatus Microthrix parvicella Bio17-1 (assembly GCF_000299415.1). Lineage (NCBI taxonomy): Bacteria > Bacillati > Actinomycetota > Acidimicrobiia > Acidimicrobiales > Microthrixaceae > Candidatus Neomicrothrix > Candidatus Neomicrothrix parvicella. The sequence goes on along the minus strand of NZ_AMPG01000001.1, from coordinate 1,669,761 downwards.
GACGGGACCGTAGATGTGGGGGTAGATCAACGGGTCGGCGTCGAAGCGCACCTCGCCGGATACCCGTGCCAGGTCGATCGTGAGGCACACGTAGGGCCGAGTGTCGTCGGTGTAGTAGCGGTTTGCCGGGATCAGCAGCGTTTCCAGGTCGATGGTGGTGTGCACGAATCCTTCGTCGGTGAACGCCTCGGGTGCGTACAGCTCACCGACCCGCTGTGCCTCCCAGACCGGCACCGGGCTGAGGTGATAGGTGAGTCCGGTTGGGGTCGGCCACTGATCGGGTGCGTCACTCATGAGCCTCATGCAACCACAGCCCGGGGCCACTTCTCCGGATCGAGCGGGCGGCAGCCTTTGGATGCCACACCAGAATCCCGCGACACTTTGAGAGTGACCGACACCCTGACGCCCGCAGACGTGACCCCACGCACCGCCGCTCAACCAGCACTTCGATCCGCTGAGGCGCTCGACGAGGAATGCCACGACTGGACTCTCGACGAGGTCACCGCGCTGTTCGAACTGCCGCTGACCGAACTGCTGTGGCGGGCCCAGAGCACCCACCGACGCCATCGTGAGCCCGATGCGGTGCAACTCAGCACCTTGCTGTCGATCAAAACCGGCGCCTGCCCGGAGGACTGCGCCTATTGCCCCCAGGCCGCCCAGTACAACACCGGCCTCACCCCAGAGCCGCTGATGGACGTCGAGCGGGTGGTGGCTGCGGCCCGAACTGCCAAGGAGGCAGGGGCCCAACGGTTCTGCATGGGGGCCGCGTGGCGCTCGCCCAAGGACCGCGACATCGCGCGGGTCGGCGCGATGATCGAGGGTGTCAAGGCCCTGGGGCTGGAGACGTGTATGACCCTGGGCATGCTCACCGACGACCACGCTGAGGCGCTGGCCGAGGCCGGCCTGGACTACTACAACCACAACCTGGACACCTCGCCCGAGTACTACGAGGAGATCATCACCACCCGCACCTACGGCGATCGTCTGGCGACCCTCGAGGCCGTGCGTGCGGCGGGCATGAAGGTGTGCTGCGGCGGCATCGTGGGCATGGGTGAGACCCGGGCCGACCGCGTGGGCTTGCTGGTGACCCTGGCAAACCTGCCCCATCACCCCGAGTCGGTGCCGATCAACGAGCTGGTGCAGGTGCCGGGCACTCCGCTGGCCACCGGCGAGACCCTCGATCCCTTCGAGTTCGTGCGCACCGTCGCCGTCGCCCGGTTGCTGATGCCCAACTCGGCGGTGCGCCTCAGCGCCGGCCGCACCGAGATGTCCGACGAGCTGCAGGCCTTGTGCTTCAGCGCCGGTGCCGACAGCATCTTCTACGGCGAAAGGCTGTTGACCACCGAGAACCCGGAGGGCAACAGCGATCGAGACCTACTCGACCGTCTGGGTCTGCGGGCCGGGCTCAGCGAGGCCTGACCACCTGGCAGCTTGGAATCGGCAACCTGACGTCGTTCGATCTACCCGCCTTGAGGCGCGATCGGGCTCGCGCAGGCACCAGAGGACTTCAGGGCCAAGATCCTGGCGAGCGAGCGATCGACCCGGGCCTCGCTGAGGCGCCCCTCGGCCACCACCGTCTCGAGGTGGTCGAGCACCTCGTTCATCTGGTCGACATCACCGAAGTAGAGCGCCATGTCGTTGCCGGCGACCAGGGCCATCTCAACGGCATCCGGCACCGAGATGCCGCGCTTGGTGATGGCGCCCATCTCGGCCAGCTCGTCGGTGACGGTGACGCCGTCGTACCCCATGGTGTCACGCAGGTACTTCATCGCTTCGGGGTTCAGCGAGAAGGGTTCACCGCCATCGGTCAGCCCCGGTACGTCGAGGTGGCCGGTCATCAGCAGTGACCGGTCGCCCATCGAAGCGATCATTTCCTTGAACGGCAGGAGATCCGACTGTTCCATCGCCGCCAGGTCGGGGGTGCGGGCCGGTGCATCGTCGCCGTGAGCGTCGGCGCGGCCGTGGCCGGGGAAGTGCTTGAACGTGGGGAGCACCCCCGCCGAGCAGAGGCCCTCGGCGAAGGCACCGGCGGTGCGCACCACCTCGTCGGGCTCGGCCGACCAGGTGCGGTCGCCCAGCGGGTTGGTTCCTCCGGCCACGTCGAGCACCGGCGCGAAGTCGACGGTGACCCCCCGCTGGGCCAGATTGGTCCCACGGGACGCCCCGGCGGCGCGTATGCGGTCGGTATCCCAGGCGGCCATCTCCCCTGCTGGAGGGAGCGGCTCCATGATCGACGGCAACAGATCGACCTGGCCCCCCTCACCGTCGGTGGCAACGAAGGGCGGCAGCGTGTTGGCCCGGGCGTTGGTCATGACAGAAGAAGCGAAGAGTGTCTCTTCCTTGCGCCCGACGAAAACCCCACCGGCGCCGGCGTCGATCAGAGCCTGTACCTCGCTCGGGCTGGTGGAGGTGCCGCCCGGTCCAGCGTTGAACCCGGGCATCAACATCTGGGCCAACTTCTGTCGAAGCGGCCACGAGACCGGATCGGGTTCAACCTGCGTGGTCTCCGACGTCGGGGCGGCCACGGGTGAACCGCCGGTCGTCGGGACGGCAACGACTGCTGTGGTTCCGGGTGTCACGACCGTCGACTGGGAGGTTGACGGTTCGTCCTGTGCAGCTTCCGACCCTGCACAGCCCGCCATCATCAGGGCGAGGACGAGGAGTGGCCAGACCCTTGAGCTGAGCATGGTCCCCATTGTTTCAGTCCGACTCAACTATTCGGAGCCGGTCTGCTTGATCATGATTCGAGCACGAGGTCGAGCGGGGGCGATGACCGAGACCTCCACTTCAAGGAGTGCAGTGTTCGAGTGATGTAGCCGCACGACTCCCTGGCGACGAGCGGGCTTCGCCAGGCCGTTGCGGAGTTCGATGACCTCGGCGGCCCCCAGTGCGACCGCCACCACCTCATCAGTTCCGAGGATGGTGAGACCAACCGCCTCATGATCGTCCGGCGCCAGGTATGGACGGGCTTGGAAGAAGCTTGTCAACAGGTCGCCCACCTGTTCGGGCGCGGTCGGGTCGCCGGTCGTTTCAGAGGACGCGTCGGTCGTGTCGGAGAGTGCATCGGTCAGGGCGGTGATGTCACGCTCCTCCCATCGGTTGGGGACCAGCCAGGCCAACCGGCCCTCCTGTTGCGCCGCCCCGCTCAGACTCAGGGTCCACGGCTGATCGCCGGCGAGATCGTCATCGGAGCCGTTTGCGCCCAAGCCGAACGGGACGAAGTGGTCATCGCCAGTGTCGCCGGTGGCCATCTCGACCGTCGCTGGAACGTTGATGGGAGTGGTTCCCGACTCATCAATCACATCCGGAGGGTCAGTCTCGGTGAGGTCGGTGGCCGTGCTGAAACCGTCGGGATTGGTTCCACCGTCGAGGCTGTCCGGTGAAGCTCCGGGTCGACGTCGACGAAGCGCGATCCACGCCAGGCCGGCCAGAAGGATCAGGGCAATGACCCCCAGCGCTACGAGCGCCGCCGGCGACGACGACTTGGTTGTTCCAGTGTTGGCGGGTTCGCCGGTTGCTTTCGGTACATCGGTGCCCAACGTGACCGCTGTGCCGTCCTGGGAGGTCGTCGCAGTCGGGCTGTCGTCGGTTCCCGGCGCCTGGGCGATCTCGACCGGTCGTTTCGACGCGGTCAGCACCTCTGGATCCAAGGGCCAGGCGTTGGGCTGACAGCCCTCCAACCCTTCAAACTGGGGGGCCATCACCGCCGCAGGCTCGCCGGGGTTTGGGCACCGGTCCACCTGCTGTGCCTGGCCAAGCAGGTGGCCGACGAGGTGGTTGATCAGATACTGGCGGTAGGTCTCTGGTTCGGCCCAGCCATCGGGGGGTTGCCGCCACGCGGCTGCGTTGATCACCACGATGGTTTCGCGCTGACAACCGATCGTGCCGTCCGCGTCGGCCCCGGCGCACAACGCAGCCGTTGCATCGGGCTCCGCGAGCAGGATCCTGTTTGGGCTGCTCTCGTCCTCGGTGAAGGTGAAACCCGCCCGGACCCAGCCGCGTTCGTCGCCCAGGGTGGCCAACGCTGTCACCTTCAGGACGTCGGGGCTCACGTCCTCCAAGGGGGATTCGAACGCCAACGCCACGTGCTCCTGTGCGGGCCCGTCCTGGGCACCTGCGTTGACACCGAAGGTGGGTGCAAGCGTGATGGTCGCGGCGGTGGCGAGACCCACCGCAAGCATTGCTGAAGTTCGCCTGGCCGCTCGGCTGAGAGCACCGCGACGAGTCACCTGCTCGAAGGTGTGTGGTAGATAGTTCATGGTCGGTGTCCTAGCACGAGAAACTCCGGAGTGGTGGTGGCCGGGTCAAGTGGCCGGTAGGTGCCGGTTTCGGCAGAATGAACAGCGTCTACCACCAGTTCGGCTCGCTCGAAGAGCAGCCGCAACTCGCGTGGGGTGTAGCAGGTGGTCCACAGGTCGACCTCGTTCGATTCGTCGAACTCCGACCGGATCTCGGTGCGTTCGTGGTTGACCCCGGATGCGGCGTCGAACGTATCGCTCTGTTCCAGGTTGGCCACTTGGAAGTAGGCGGAGAAGGCCGAGACGGCGAAGCGCCCTCCAGGACGGAGTGCCCGGGCAATGCCCCCCAAGACGGCAAGATCCGGTTGCAGCAGTTGGGGGTCGTCGGCGTCATCGGCGGGTCCACCCAACCCGAACGCCCCTTGACACAGCGAGATGGCGGCGTCGAAGGACTGGTCAAAGTTGAGGCGTCGGGCATCGACCCGTTGAAAGGTCGCACCATCAGGCGCTTCGGAGTTGGCCAACTGCACGAAGCGCTCCGAGATGTCCACCCCGGTGGCCTCGATGCCACGCCTGGCAAACTCGTGGCTGTGGCGCCCGGGTCCGCAGCCGACATCCAGTAGTGCCATGCCAGGTTTGAGTTGGAGGAGGTCGAAGAGCGAGTCGACCTCGCGCACGGTTCCCTTGGTGAAGGAATAGCGGAGATAGGCCGAACCGAGGTGATCGGCCAGCCCCTCGAACCAGTGCCCGTCGCCCGGGACAACCGGGGGAGGAGTGGCATGTTGGTTGGCCGCCATTCGCTCCACAGTAACGCCGGCGCAGCGGCGACCCGACGGGTCCGGGGCGACCTATGGTGGTGATATGCAGACGTCGAGCCGAGGCAACGCCAGACTCAACGAGTATCACCCGGCGTTCGAGGAGTATTGCGAGACCATCTTCGAGCTTCGCGAGGACGACGTGGCGGTCATTCAGGCACGCATCGCCGAACGCCTCGACGTCTCTCGGCCGGCAGTGTCGGAAATGGTGCACAAAATGGCCGACGAAGGGCTTCTGACGGTGGCTCGGGCCAAGATCTCGCTGACCGAAGAGGGCACCAAGCTGGCCGAGCAGGTGGTTCGCCGTCATCGCCTGGCAGAGCGGTTTCTCACCGATATCCTCGGGCTGTCCTGGGCGCTGGCGCATCAGGAGGCGGGCAAATGGGAGCACGTGATCTCAACTCCGGTCGAGGAGGCGCTGGCTGAACTCCTCGGCGACCCGACGACGTGTCCCCACGGCAACCCGATCCCCGGCAGCGATTATCGAACCCCCGACCTGGTGCCGCTGTCGGACCTGAAGGCCGGTGCCGGATTCGTGATCACGCGTATCCCCGAGGAACTGGAGTTTGCCAAGGGCATGTTGGAGTTCCTCGAGAGCCACAAGTTGCAGCCCGGCGCAATCGGCACCTTGGTGGCACTGTCGCCTGACGGGTCGGCCACGGTGTCGATCGATGACGACACGGTGGGCATCGGCTCGTTTGCCTCCGAGCGGATCTTGGTGAAGGCCGCCTGATCATCGGTGGGTGTTGGTTGGCTGAGCTGCTGTCATGATCAAAACCCGCTCGGGTTGCTTGGGCGAGGGGCTGAATCATGGGCGGCGGGAGCCAAGGGCAGATCAGGTGGCTGAGCGCAAGGCGTCAACCGGCTCGAGGCGGGCTGCCCGCCAGGCCGGGTAGGCACCGGCGAGGAGACCCGCTGCCGCACCGAGCAGCACGGCCACCAGGGGAAGCCACGGATCGAGGACCGGTGTCCAACCTCGGTTGGCAGCCACCACCACGGTCAGCACGACACCGGTGGCCGAGCCGACCATGCCCGCCAGGGTGCCCAGCAACGCACTTTCGGTGAGGAACTGTGCGGCGATGTGACGGCGCCCGGCACCCAGCGCTCGTCGAAGTCCGATCTCGCCGGTCCGTTCCAGCACCGACACCAGGGTGACGTTGGCGATGCCCAGCATGCCCACCAGCAGTGCCACTCCGCCCAGCACCAGGAACAGGGCCGACACGTCTTCGCTCACGCCGCGTCGCACGTCGGAGGGCTCCCACCCCGCCGTGGCGGTGACGAGGTCGGGATCGTTGGGCGAGAGCGCAAGCGGGATTTGGTTGGCCACTTGCCCGGCAGCTCCAACGTCGGTCTCGGCGATGAGCGAGGATGGCGCCTCCAGGCCGAGGCGCGCCTTGGCGGTACCCTCGGGCACCACGATGGCATCCAGCAGTTCGCGGCGTCGTTGAGCGCCCGAAATGATTCCAATCACCGAATAGGGGTCGTCGCCGATCAGGATTGCCGGGGAGGCCTCCAGCCGGGTGATGCCAAGCTTGGTGGCGGCGTCGGCGCCCAGCACCGCCACCTGGTCGGCCCGCCGGTCATGACCGGAGTCGAAGAATCTGCCGGTGCTGAGACGGCCCCGAACTGCAGCGAGCAGGTCGGGCGATGCCGCCATCAGCGGCGGGGCCACGCTCGGTGCTGCCGATGGGTCGATCACCGGTACCGCCGAGATGGTCTCCCCCTCGGGCAGTTCCAGGTCGCTCAGCGTTGCGGCCCCGTCGACCCCGGCGAGTCGGTTCACCCGCTGAGCGGCATCCCACCCCATCGGGTTGCCCACCACCACCGTTTTGGTGCCGTCCATGCCCCCGGGCACGGTGGCGGGCTGCACGTCCACGGTAGAGGCGGCGAGCTCGTCGAAGCGGTCGACGATCTGTTGCCCCGCCGTGCGGCTCAGCCCGGCGGTGGCCACCAGCGTGACGATGCCCAGTACCGTGCCGAGCGCTGTCAGCACAGCCCTCCCGGGGCGGGCAAAGGCCGAGCTGAGCGCCTCGTCGATCAGGTCGATGGCGGCGATGCTCGAACGCTTCGGCCGCTTCGGCCGCCCCCCGCGGGTGGTGAGCGACGTCAGGGTCGTCGCTCCTGCCTCTGGCTCGACCGGCTCATCGGCCGACGCGTCCAGGTTGCTCACGGGGTCCGTCCGGGGCCGGTTGTAGCGGCAGGTTCGGGCCCGGCCCTCACCACGGTGAGGGCGCCGTCGCTCATCGCAGCGGTGGTGCCACCTCGCCGGGCCACGTCGGCCTCGTGGGTGACCACCAACAGGGTCTGGCCGTCGGCGTGTAGTTCCTCCAACAGGTCCAAAACCTCGCCGGTGGTGGTCGAGTCGAGGTTGCCGGTGGGCTCATCGCACAGCAACAGGTCGGGACGCCCCAGCAATGCCCGGGCGATGGCCACCCGCTGGCGCTCGCCTCCGGACAACCGGGTGACCGAGGCGTCGAGGCGCGAACCCAGCCCAACCCTCACGAGCGCCTCGCGCGCCCGTTCGCGACGATCGCTTCGTGGGCCGCGCCGGTACAGGTCGGCCACCATCACGTTTTCGGTGGCGGTGCGGGTGCTCAGCAGATGAAATGCCTGAAAGACAAAGCCCAGATGGCGCGCCCGCAACCCGGCGCGCTGCGCATCGCTCAGTGATGCCACGTCGGTGCCGTCAAAGCGGTACTCGCCTTGCGTCGGCCGATCGAGGCAACCGATGAGGTTCAACAAGGTGGACTTTCCCGACCCCGAGGCGCCCGTGATCGACCACCACTCGCCCCGCTCGATGCGCAACGTCACGTTGGCGACGGCATGGATCGGCTCGGTGCCTTCCATCGTGCGCCAGACCCCGTCCAGCTGAACCAGCACCGGGTTGGCGGGTTCATCCAGAGCGCGTTCGTCCCGATCAGCCACGGTTGGCGTCGGCGCCATCGTCGGGGGAGGAGCCGGTGGCCCCGCCAACCGGGGTTGAGGTGGGCGTGCCGTCTGCGGTGCCCACTACCACCTCGTCGCCGGCCTTCAGGGCGTCCTTCTCCGCAGGGGTCACCTCCACCAGGCCGCCGGCGGTCAGGCCGGGCTTCACCTTGACCGTTGCGGCCTCCTGCGCTGACACGGCGGAATCCTCTGCTGGATCATTCCCCGCCTGCCCGTCGACGGGTTTCACCACCTCCACCCGGGTGGCACCATCGCCACCCAACGACAGCGCGGCCGCCGGCACCACCAGCACCTTGCCATCGGTGCTCCGCACCCGCAACGTGATGGTGACATCGGCGCCAAAGCTGTTTGCGGGCGCATCAGTGGGCGCCAGGGTGACGGCGTAGCGCTCGGGCCCTGCGCCGTTGGTGCCGGGCTCCGACGCGACCGAGACCACCGTGGCGGAGAAACGGTCGCCCGTATCGGTGAGCTCCACCTGCGCGATCTGTTTCGGTTTCACCAACGTGCGGTCCGCCTCGGCGACGGATGAGCGAATCTGGGCCACCTCGGACCCCAACGTCATGACTGCTCCGTCGATGCGTGAGCCGCGCTTCACCGCCGCCTTTGCCACCCGCGCGGGCAGCCGGGGCGCCAAGACCACCTCGTTGGCGGGTAGGCGGGCGCCAGCCTTGGTGCGGGCGGCCTTGAGTGACGCTTGGGCGCGTCGCAGTGCAGCGACGTCGCGTTCCTTGGCCGCAGCATCGGCCTCTCCGGTGAGTCGGCCGATCTCCTCGGTCACCTCGGCCGGAGCGCCGATGGGGGCGAAACCGCGACCTTGGTACAACTTCTCAACTGCTGCGGCGGTGTCGGCGTCGTAGGTGTCGTCTGCGGTCATGGTGAAGTAGCCCAGGCGCCCCAAGGCCTCCTCGATCAGCCGAACGTCATCGCCCAGGTCGCCGGGCCCGAGGTCTCGGTACATCGGCAGGTCGCCGACCAGCGCGATCACCGGGCGATTGCCCACCACCAGGATCACGTCGCCCTCGTTGACCGTGTCGCCCTGGGCCGGCGCCCGCACGACCACGTTGTCGGGCGATCCGATGGTGGACGGGGCCAGGGTCACCTCGGTGGAGTCGGTTGCACCGAGCGTGCCGCGAATGCGCAGGTCGGCGGACAGCACCCTGCGTTCAATTGGCACGGTGATGGGGCCCGATGGTGGCGCCTTGGCCCCGAGCGCAGCGTCGGCCGGTGATTCGATGCTGCGCCCGACCAGCAATCCCACCAGGGCGGCGACGATTGACAGTAGGACCGCTCCCAACGCGATCCGGCGGGGCGTCACTGCTCAGCCCAACCCGGTCAGCTTGGCGAGCTCGTCCAGGAGCTCGCCGTTTCGGTCGACGAAGCGCTGTTCGGCGGCGCTGCGCACCTTGAGGTACTCCGGCCGGAAGAACTCGGCCTGGCAGTCCCGGTCATCCTTGGCCATCGCCAGCTCGTCGGCCTGCAGCCGATTGAGCGCGGCGATGTCCACATCTGCGGGGTTAAAGGCCTGAACGCGTTTTGTGGCCTGCTCCGAACCCGGGTTGTCACCGCCGCCCGCCACCACCTCGGACTCGCCGCCGCCGGTGGTGCCGGGTGCGGTGGGTGCGGTGGTGGTTGTTGTGGCGGCATCTCCGGGCACGCTGGTGACGCCGCCAAGGTCGGGCTCGGGCGAATCGGCCGAGCCGAACAACACCTCATCGAGTCGCTTGGACAGCTGCTTCGTCGGGTCGTCGATCACCTTGACCCGATGGCCGGCCTGCCCCATGCACTCGGCCCAGCGCTGCTGAGCCGTCTGCAACGCGGGAGTGATCTTCACCAATTGAGCGGTGGAGTTGATGCCGAGTTCATTGGCCGCATCGGCGAGCTTGGCCGAGAGCTGCTCGAGTCGGGCGAGGTCGTCGGAACTCTTGGCTCCCAGCCCGGCCAGTGTGCACGAACCACTGAGCTGTTCCAGGTCGCCCTCCGGTGCCTCGGAGTTGCCGGTGTCCAGGTCGGAGCCACCTCCCACGTTGGGGTCCACGGCCACCCCGTCGCCCGAATTCGGGTTGGCCGCCGGGGCGTCGCCCGGGATGGTTGGCGCTGCGGCATCGTCCGCCGGCACGGCCAGTTCCTTCGCGATGCCGGCGCCGAACAGATCGGAGTAATAGCGGGACTGTTCGGACGGGGACAGCGAGGCGACGTAGGCCTCGTTCGGGTCGGCGGTTCCCGTGGTGGATCCGCTCGGCGCACCGTCGACGTAGCTGCCGTCGTCGGCGTAGATGGTGGAGATGCCGTAGCCCCACTTGGTGCGGTACGTCTCCTTGAACAGGTTGGCGTATTCGTCGAGCGAGCCCAGCTCGCTTTCGAGACCGCCCGGAATGGCCACGGGGGTGTAGTCCCAGCCCCGTTCGGCCATGCACGAGGCTGTGAGTTCCTGTTGCTTGGTGGCCAGGTCGGGCGCATCGCCCAGGCTGAGTGCCTTTGCCAGCGGTGAGGCGTAGATCAGCTCGGCGTCGGGTGTGGCGGCGTCCCCCGTGGCGTTGTCGTCACCTCCAGCGCATCCGGCTGCGAGGAGCACAGTTGCCATCACGCTGATGCCGATGAAGGTTCTGTGTGTGCGCACCGCTGCCTCGTCGCCGTTGGGGCCCGCTGCTCTTCCGGGACCGTGAGCCCCACAGGTTACCGTCGGGTTTGGTCCTGTTCGGGCAGCCCTTGGTGTGGGCTCGGGTGACGACGGCTCAGTTGGTGGTTTTGGCGTCTGCCTCGAAGGCGTCCAGGTTGGCGTATTCCTCCGAGGTGTCCACCCAATCTTCAAACTCGATGACACCCAGATGCTCGAAGCGTTTGCGCAGCCAGCCATCCGAGGCGTCCAGCAGGCCCAGCTTTTTGGTGTTGGGCACGATCTTTGAGAACAGCAGTCGCTGAAAGTCGGCCTGTTGGGGGGCGGGGTGCTCCTGCATCACCTTGAGTACGGCGCGGGGGTCGACGCCCATGCGCTCCCACACGTCAACCATGAAGAACCGGTTGCGAAGTCGCTCGGCGCAGTCGAAGGTGAACTCCTGGCGCTCTCGCATCTCCGCGTCGGAGAGCCCCTCGTAGAACTCGCGCAGCGTCAGCACACCGAAGGCCACGTGGCGTGCCTCGTCAGACATCACATAACGCAACAGTTGCTTGAGGAGCGGTTCGGTGGTGGTGTGGAACATCGCACCAAAGGCTGCGAGGGCCAGGCCCTCCACCATGATCTGCATGCCCAGGTAGGTGAGGTCCCAGCGGGAGTCGGTGAGCGTGTCGGTGATGAGGGCCCCAAGATTGGGGTTCATCGGGTAGGCGCCGCCCAGTTTCTCGTCCAGGTACTTGGCGAACACCTCGACGTGACGGGCCTCGTCGACGGTCTGGGTGGCGGCGTAGTACTTGGCGTCGATCCACGGTGTGGTGGCGGTGACGTATCCCGCCACCATGAGGGCGCCCTGTTCGCCGTGCAGAAACTGGCTGAGCTGAAAGCGCTGCATCTCGACGCCGACCCGCATCCACTCTTTCTCGCCGAAGTTCTTGAATGGAGAGCCGGGCAGCCCCTGGAGCATCTTGAAGCGCTCCATCGAGAACTGCATGAGGCCCCGGGCGATCTCTTCGGGGTCGACGTCGATGCTCCAGTCGAGGTCGGTGGTGCCGTTCCACTGGGAGGTCTTGGCCTTTTCGTACAGCTTGGACAGCGCCGGCCGGGAGCGTTCGTAGTCCCAGGTGAACCAGGCGTCTGCGTTCAGTTCAACCGTGCGGCCAATGTCGTCGGCCCAACCCTTGTCGTCGTAGGCGGCCAGGATGTGGTCGACGTCGTTGACGTCCGTGGGCCGTGCGGCGAAGTTGTCGTCGGACGTCCCGCTTGGCGTGATGGTGGCGGTCATGGTGTCTCCCCCGAGATCGTGTGAGGCAACGCGTCGGCGCGGTGATCGAGGCCGTCGCAGCGCCGAGTGTACGCCGTACAACCGGGCTTCGCATGGTAGACCCTGATTTGTGGAACCTCAACGGGCCGATGCCGGGTCTTCGGTAGATCGTGCGACGGGTCAGCCGGGAGGCGGCGGCCTCAAGCAGCAAGACGCGTCCCGACCCCGGACGCCGCTGAGCCTTGAACGCATCGTTGGCGTGGCCATCGAGCTCATCGAGTCCGAGGGCCCGGATTCGCTTTCGATGCGCCGCCTCGCCTCCCGTCTTGGTTCGTCCACGATGGCCACCTATCACCACGTTGCCGACCGTCAGGCGCTGATGGAGGCGATCGCTCAACGGCTGCTGAGTGAGCTGGACCCGGCCGTCAACCCGGCTGGGTCAAAGGAGCCCGTGGACGCGGACCGGCGCGGCTGGGTCGACCTGGTCCGCTCCGAGGTCAGCGCCTTTCTGGAACTGTCGCGCCGTCACCCCGCCACGTTCGCCGCACTGTTGCGCACCCGACCCACCGCTTTGGTCACCCGTGTTGAGGGCATCGAGGCCGATCTGGTGGCCGCCGGCCTCGACGAACTACCGGCACGCCTGGTGGTGCGCACCACCGCCCGCTATCTGATGGGAAGCGTGATGGGCGAGCAGGCCGCCATATCAGCAGGTCAGACGATGGACGAAATGAACGAGTCGTTCTCCTTCGGCCTGGGTGCCCTGCTCGAAGGCATGGCCGCCCGGGTCGGTTGACCGGTTTGGCCGCCTCCCGGACGTATCGGCCATCTGGGGCTTTCAGCCTCGGTCGGCCACTGATCAACCGACCAACACGGCGGGCAGCGGGCGCTGGTGCACCAGCGACAAGCGTTGAGTGGCTCGCGTGAGGGCCACGTACAGCGCCTGCGCCCCCCGGTCATCGGCTTCCAGAATGTCGGCCGGTTCCACCACGATCACGGCGTCAAGCTCCAGCCCCTTCACCATGCGCACCTCCACCACGGTGACCTGCTGGTCCAGTCCATGCCGGGTTGCACGGCCGAAGCTCACCCCGGCCTTGGTCAGCGCGGCCTCGCAGCGGGCGAGCGCACTGCCGGTGCACACCACGGCCACGCTCCCCTGACCAACAGCGCTCACCTCGCGCTGCACGGCTCCAACCAGTACCTCGTCGAATTCGGGCTCGCCCGGGCCGTCGTTCACCTGGTCGATCACCGGCTCTGAGCCCAGTTCGCGGATCGATGTGGGCGGCTCCAGGTCCGGCGCCGCCAGGGGGAGCAGTCGGGCGGCCAGGTCCATGATGGGGCCGGGCAGTCGGTAGCCGGTGCTCAGTTCCACCCGCACCGAAGGCCGTCGTTTGGGCAGGGCGTCGATCACGTCGTCCCAGCTGTCGTGCGCCCACGGTGAGGTGGCCTGGGCGATGTCGCCGACCACGGTCATCGATCCTCCCAGGCTGCGACGACTGAGCGACCGCAGTTCCATCGGGGACAGGTCCTGGGCCTCGTCCACCAGGATGTGTCCGTAGGTGCGGATCACGTCGCTGTCGCGACGGTTGGGGCGAGGCCCCAGGCGAACCAGCGCCTCGTCCAGGATCGGCGCATCGCCAAAGGCCCACACCCGCTTGGAGGGGTCGTCGTGTCGCGGGCTGACCAGCAGGTCCAATTCGTCGGCGGTCAGGCGGCCCCCGGCGGCGGAGGCGAGCAGCGCCCGGGAGCTGTACAGGTCGTTCAGCAGGTCGGAGGCGCTCAGCACCGGCCACATCCATTCCAACGCATAGCGCACCTCATCGTTGTTGCGGATGCGCGAACGCAGGTCTTCGGGGGAGATCGGCTGGCGAGAGCGCTCGGCCAGCCGGCTGAACACCCGTTCCTCAACCTGTCGGCGGCCCGCGTTGTGGTGACGCACGCGGCGGCGAACGTCGGCCACAATCTCCCGGCTCTCTGCAACGCTGAGGCGCAGGCGCTGCAGCCCGAAGGGCACCACCAGGGGCTCGCGCAGTGCCCGTTGACGGTCCTTGACCGCCTTTCGCAACAGCGGCACCATGCGCAGGTCGCCCTTGATTCGGGCGACGGGCAGGGATTCGGTGATCGCCACCCGGGTATCGGGGATGAGGTCGCCGATCACCGCGGTGTGGACGCCCGCTTCGCCCAGCGATGGCAGCACCTGATCGATGTAGGACAGAAACAGCCGGTTGGGCCCTACCACCAGCACGCCTTGCCCCTCGAGCGGAAAGCGGTGGGTGTAGAGCAGATAAGCGGCCCGGTGGAGCGCCACCACCGTCTTGCCGGTGCCGGGCCCGCCCTGCACCACCAGCACACCGGCCAACGGCGCGCGGATCACCTCGTCCTGCTCGCCTTGGATGGTCGCCACGATGTCGGACAACTTGCCCGAGCGGCGTTCCTCCAGTGCCGCCACCAGCGCGCCGTGCCCCTGCACCGAGCCGTGGTCCAACGCCTCGGCCGCCGAGCCGAACAATTCGTCGTCCATGCCCAGCAGCGATCGACCCCGGATGGCGAAGTGGCGGCGACGAACCAGGCCCATCGGGTCCGATCCGGATGCTCGGTAGAACGGTTCGGCCACCGGCGCCCGCCAGTCGACCACGACGGGGTTCTGAGCTCGGTCGGCCACCGACATGCGTCCGATGTAAAACGACTCGGCGCCGTCGGGGGCGGGGTCGCCCACCGGAGGCGCGTGTGCGTCGGGCGGCTCGTCGGAGCGACCTTCGCCGTCGGTGTCGATGCGACCGAACAACAGGGCGGTGTCACCCAATTCCAGCTGGGCCAGCCGGGAGGCCACCCGATCCCAGATCACGTCCCGCTCGTGACGGGCCTGGAAGGTGCCGCCCGCCTCGTGCATGACGGTGTCGCGGACACCCTCGGCGGCCCGGCGGGTGGCGTCCAGGCACTCATAGGCAAAATCGATGTAGGCCTGCTCGGCCGAGAGTTGGGGATCTGGGCTCACGGAACGGGGAATCCTCCGCTTCTGATCGGTCCAAACCGGGCTTGTGGCGCCGTTTTGGGGACTGGGTACCTTACCGGTCGGGCTGTGGTCCCGGCCCATGCGCCACCTCCGGGCGCTCGGCTGCGAGGCCCCTCATGGGGCGCAGATTGCTGTGACCTGTGGCTTGTCGGCGCGCAGATCGGTCGTCGTTCTGCCGGCGGTAGGATGCGCGCCTGTGACCACGTCTTCCTCCAGCGTCTCCCATGGCGACCCTGCCGCCGATCCCGTCGAGTCGCCATTTCTGACCGCCGCACGCGGCGGCAACCCCGACCGGGTTCCTATTTGGTTCATGCGCCAGGCCGGCCGGTCACTCCCCGAGTACCGGGCGGTTCGGGGCGAGGGCTCGATCATTGACGCCATCGTCCAGCCGGAATTGGCGGCCGAGATCACGCTGCAACCGGTGAGACGGTACGGGGTGGACGCGGCGGTGCTCTACAGCGACATCGTCACCCCGGCGCACGCCATCGGGGTTGGCATCGACGTGGTTCCCGGCGTCGGGCCGGTCGTGGAACACCCGTTCCGCAGCCGAGCAGACCTGGCGCGTCTGCGCCCCCTGGATCCGGAGGCCGACACCCCCTACGTGCTGGAGACCATCCGCAACGTCGTCGGCGCCACCGACGTGCCGCTGCTCGGCTTTGCGGGGGCGCCCTTCACCGTGGCCAGCTACCTCATCGAGGGTCGTCCGTCGCGCACCTACGGCGCCACCAAGGCGTTGATGTTCACCGACGAGGCGCTGTGGTTCGACCTGATGGAGGCGTTGGCCGACCTGGCGATTGCGTCGATCCGCTCCCAGGTGGCGGCGGGATGCAGCGCGGTGCAGCTTTTCGATTCGTGGGCCGGTGCGCTCACCCCGGCCCACTACCGTCGCTACGTGCTGCCGACGTCGCAGCGGGTGTTTGCGGAACTGGCCGACCTTGGGGTGCCACGGGTGCACTTCGGCGTTGGCACCGGCGAGCTGTTGGGCCTGCTCGCCGAGGCCGGGGCCGACATGGTGGGCGTGGACTGGCGGGTGCCCCTGGGCGAGGCCCGGGTTCGTGCCGGCGGGCTACCGGTGCAGGGCAACCTGGACCCGGCGATCGTGCTGGCGGGTGTGGCGCCAACGCTGGCAGAGGCCGAGGTGGTGCTTCGGGAGGCGGGTCCCGGCGGTGCGCACGTGTTCAACCTGGGTCACGGCGTACTGCCCGAGACCGACCCTGAGGTCCTCGAGGCACTGGTGGAGTTCGTTCACGACCGTGGACGTGCAATCGCTGAGGAGGGCACAGCCGGCGGCGAGCCGGCCGAAGCCCACCTGGCCCGCAAGGAGGCGCACGATGCATCCCGTCACCAATGAGTCCGACGCCCGCCGTGGCGCGCTGATCATGGCCTACGGCTCTCCGGAGTCGCCAGATCAGATCGAGGAGTACTACACCCACATCCGACGTGGTCGGCCGCCGACCGAGGAGGCGTTGGCCGATCTGGTGGGCCGATACGAGGCGCTTGGGGGCACCTCAACGCTGCGTCGTCGCACCGCAGATCAGGTGGGGACGATCACCTTGTCGTTGCAGCAGGATCAGCCCGGTCGGTGGGCGTCCGCGCTGGGGCAGAAGCATGCGGCGCCGTTTGTCGAGGACGGCGTGGCGCATCTGCTGGACGTCGGGGTGAGTGACATCGTCGGTCTGGTTCTGGCCCCGCACTATTCGGCGGCGTCGGTGGGGCAGTACCACGACCGGGCGCGTGCGGCGTGCTCAGCCGCCGGCATCGGCTACGCCGCAATCCACTCCTGGTGGTCGTTGGATGCCTATCGAGATTTCATGGCGCGTCAGCTCAGCGCCTGCCTGGCCGCGATGCCGACGAACACCAAGGTGTTGGTGACCGCTCACTCGTTGCCGCTGCGTGTGCTGGACGGTGATCCCTACGTCGAAGGGCTGACCGCCTCGGCCACCGCGATCGCTGGGGCGGCCGGGTTGGACGCTGCCAGGTGGACGCTGGGCTGGCAGTCCGCAGGACGCACTCCCGAACCGTGGGCGGGCCCCGATGTCCTCGAGCAGCTTCGGACCCTGGCCGAGGATGGCCACACCGAGGGTGTGCTGGTGGTGCCACAGGGGTTCACCTCCGACCACCTCGAGGTGGCCTACGACCTCGATATCGAGGCGGCGCGGCTCGCGGGGTCACTCGGTTTGGCGTTCGCGCGAACCGCCGTGGTCAACGACGATCGGTCGGTGATGGCCGAACTCGCCGAGCTGATCCACGATCAGGTTGCAGAATCCGGGTTACCCGGTGAAGCCCTGGAAACCTGAACCCGTGGTGACGACCGGTCGGCCGATGCGGTGACCCGTCGGCTTGTAATCGTTGGCGGCGGCATCGCCGGGCTGGCCGCAGCCTGGGAGGCGTCGGCCTCGCGCGGCGTGAGCGTGAGCGTGCTCGACAACGGCGTTCCGGCCCCAGGAGGAAAGCTCCGCACTTCGCCGTTGGCCGGGTTGCCAACCGACGAGGGCGCCGACATGTTTCTTGCTCGTGTCCCGGAGGCGTTGGCCCTGGTCGATGAGCTGAACCTGACCGACCGGCTGACAGCGCCGGCGGCCGGGGGCGCCGCCATCTGGCTGGACGGCGCGGCCCACCCGATGCCCGGTGGTTTGGTGCTTGGCGTACCCACCGATCCGGCAGCGCTCCGGGGCTCGCCGCTGGTGGAGGCCGCGGACGTCGAGCAGGTGCGTGCCGAGCTGAGCCGTGTGGGTGCACCTGTCACCAAGGACCGCTCGGTGGGTTCACTCATTCGGGAACGCTTCGGCGACCGCATCGCCGACCGGCTGGTGCAGCCGCTGCTTGGCGGCATCAACGCAGGGGTGCTCGATCGTCTGAGCCTGGCGGCGGTCGCACCGCAACTGGACCGGGTGGCGCGGGCGGGGCCGTCGCTTGCTGCGGGTCTGGCCGAGGATCTGGCTGCTTCCCGTCAGGCGGCGGCTGTGGCCGGTACCGTGGCGCCGCCGTTCTACGGGCTGCCCGGCGGCATGGGCGAGCTGATTGCCACGCTGCGCGCCCAGCTGACGAACCGAGGCGTGACGCTGCGCGATGGCGTTCGGGCCCGGTCGGTTCGGACGGCCGGGGGGCGTCTGGCCATCGACGTGGAGTCGACCGGCTCGGGCGAACCTCGTGAGGTCACCGCCGACGCGGTAATTCTGGCCGTGCCCGGTGCGGTGGCAGCGGCGCTGCTCCGTGGCGGCGCCGGCCCGGCCCACCCGACTGCGCCGGGCGCGGTGTTGCTGCTGGACGAATTGCGCACCGCCTCGGTGGCCATGGTGCGCCTGGCTGTGCGCCCGGATCGGGTCACCACCCCACCTGGTCGTTCGGGCCTGTTGGTGCCGCACGGTTCCGGCTTCATCACCGTGGCGATCAGCTACGCATCCACCAAGTGGGCGCACCTGACCACCGACGGGCTGGTACGCCTACGGGTTTCGGTGGGCCACGACGGCGATCCCGACTCGTCCCGTCTGCCAACCGACGAACTGGTCGCACGCGTGCTCGGTGAGGCGCGCACGCTCACCGGGTTGGACGGCCCCGTTGAGGACTGTTCGGTGACTCGCTGGCCCGGTGCGTTCCCGCAGTACGACGTGGGGCATCTCGAACGCTGCGACACCCTTGATGCCACCCTGGCCGACGAGTTGCCCAACGTGACGCTGACCGGGGCGGCCTATCGGGGGATCGGGGTACCCGGGTGCATCCGCCAGGGGCGTGCGGCGGCAGCGGACGCCGTTTCAGGCTGATCGGGCCAGCCGCACCACGATGCGCTTGGCGGCCGAGCCGGGCGGGTGGCAGGCGAACAGCGTGGCGGTCGCCGTCGTTGTAGGACGCGCCACCTCCACCTGGCCGGGGTCGACGATCTCGGTTCCGGTCACCCGGTAGGTCACCACCTGGCCGGAAGCGCCGATTCCAACGTCATCGCCGACGCGTAACTCGTCCAGGCGGCGAAACGGGGCGCCGTGGGTGGTGCGGTGCCCGGCGATCACCATGTTGCCGGTCTGGCCGGGTTCCGCAGTGCCTGGCCAATGGCCAACTCCTCGGGAGAGCGCGCCCAGGTCCACACCCTCCACGACCCGCACGTCCTCGCCCAGGGTGGGCATGACCAACCGAACGTCCTCCCAGTCGGTGATCTCGTCCGGGATCCCCGGCTGCGTTGTGGCGGCCGGGGTGCCGGCCGGCATCAGTACCTCGGCGGTCTCCACCCGTCCGTTCGTGGTATCGGCACCTGGCACCGGCACCACGCTCAGCGCCTGCTCGGAATGGTCGTCGGGGAGCAGTTGTCGCACCGCCGCGATCCCACCCACCAGCCCGACCGCCACCGTCACGGCCCAGATGGCGATGGGCGCGGCGTGGCGGCGTGTCACGTCAGCACCACCGCCGCCAGCCACAGGGCGGCCATCATCGCCACGGTGGTGAACTCGATCAGCATCGACAACCCTACGGCACCCAGCGCCGCCTTGGTGGACGTCCAAGC
This sequence comes from Candidatus Microthrix parvicella Bio17-1, assembly GCF_000299415.1. Lineage (NCBI taxonomy): Bacteria > Bacillati > Actinomycetota > Acidimicrobiia > Acidimicrobiales > Microthrixaceae > Candidatus Neomicrothrix > Candidatus Neomicrothrix parvicella. The sequence goes on along the minus strand of NZ_AMPG01000001.1, from coordinate 1,650,388 downwards.
CAGGGCGTGGGTGCGGAGGCGGTACCACTCGGCCCCGTACACCCCGATCACGAATCCCAACGGGGCCCCGACGATCGGCACGACGAAGAACCCGATGATGCCGACGACGCCACCGGCCAGCATGGTGGTGGTGGGGACGCCTCCGCCCTGCATCCGGCGGGTGGGCACCAGGTACTTCACCACGAAACCGACTGCGGCCAGGCCTGAGGTGGCCAGCAGCACAAGCCAGCCGGTCACCGAGCGTTCCGCCAGCGCCCACAACAGCAGTGCCGCCCAGGCCAGCGCCGCCCCGGGCAGGAGCGGCACCACCACGCCCAGCATGGCCACCAGCAGCACCACGCCGACGGTCACGTCCAACCACACCGGCGAGCCGGTAGCCGCCAGCGTCACCATGACCGAGCACCCGGCGCCGGCCAACCACCTCGATCGCCCACAGAGGCCCGTTCCGGGGTGAGTCGACCGGCGTCCGCGCCCGCTCTGGGTTCCCCCCTTCGATCTCGGTACCCGCTCATCGGGCCCAGTCTGGTGTACTTGCGCGGTGAGCGATGCCCACACAAACGAAGTTTTCGCGAATGATCCGTCGGATTCATCCGAGCTCAGCGATACCGCCGAGGCTTCACCGGGGGCGGTGGGCTCGGGTTGGTCACCTGGCCGACCGTTGGCGGCGGCGGCATCGATAGCGGCCGGGCTGGCGGTGTGCGCCGGACTGCCACCCTGGGGATGGTGGCCGTTGACCCTGCTTGGTGTGGCCGGCTGGGTGGCGTTGTTGGCCGGTGCCGCCCCCAGCAGCCGGTTTTGGCGCAGCTGCGGGGTGGGGCTGGGGTGGTTTGTGCCCTCGTTGTTGTGGATGGTCACGTTCACTCCGCCCGGGTACGTGATCGCCGTCTGTGTGTTCGCGTCGCTGCTCGGCCTCGCCGGGCTGGCCACCCCGCCCGGCCCCAGCAGGGTGCTGGCGCTACCCGCAGCGTTGGCGGTCACCGAGTTGATTCGCTACCACGCTCCGTTCGGTGGGGTTCCCTTGTCGATGGCCTCGCTGACGCAGGCCGACGCACCGTTGGCCCCCATCGCACGGCTTGGTGGTCCGGTGCTGTTGACGCTGGGCATCGCGGCAGTGGGGGTGGGCATCGAGGCGCTGGTCCGGCGCCGTTGGGCGTGGGGTGGCTCCTTGATCGGTGTCGTGGCCGCTGTGGCCATGCTGGGCGTCGTGGCCCCTTCGGGCAACGCAATTGCGCCCCTGCGGGTGGCGGTGGTTCAGGGCGGTGGTCCGCAGGGCACCGTGGCGCTGGACACCGACCCGGCCGATGTGTTCGCCAGGCATCTCACGGCCAGCCAGACCATCGACGGCGATGGGGCGGTCGACCTGGTGGTTTGGCCCGAGAACGTGGTCACCATCAGCGGAAAGCTGGCTGAGGACGAATGGAACGACGTGCTGGCCGATGAGGCACGGAGGCTGGGAGCGCCGTTGGAGGTGGGCGTGGTCGAGGGTGTCGACGCCAAACACTTCGCCAACTTCTCGATTGTCTACGGCCCCGATGGAACGGTTGCCTTAAACGCTGCGGGCTCCCGTTATGACAAGGAGCGGCGTGTACCGTTCGGCGAGTACGTGCCGTTCCGACCGATCATCGAACCGATCGAGGCATCGATCGGCGGGGGCCTGTTGCCGCGGCGCGACCAGTTGCCCGGCACGGGTTTGGCGGTGCTCGATCTTCCGCTGGCATCGGGTGAGACCGTGAAGGCCGCCGCGGTGATCAGTTGGGAGATCTTCTTCCCCCGCCGGGTGCGCGAGGGCGTGGCCGCCGGGGGGCAGTTGGTGCTCAACCCCACCAACGGCGCTTCCTACTGGCTGACCCTGGTGCAGTCCCAGCAGGTGGCCAACAGCCGCCTGCGGGCCATCGAGTCCGGCCGGTGGGTGCTGCAGGCGGCACCCACCGGGTTCTCGGCTGTAGTCAACCCATCAGGCGGTGTGGTCCAACGCACGGCGGTGTCCGAGCAACGGGTGCTCCAAGCCACCATCGAACGCCGCGACGGCAACACGATCGCCCAGACGACGGGCCTGCTGTTTCCGAGCCTGTTGTCAACGGTTCTGCTCCTGGCCGCCTGGGTGTTGGCAAAGCCGGGGGAGAGCGCGCTGCGTGATCGGCTGAGCGACCGTCTGCGACGCGGCCGTTCAGCCGGGCCTCGTCGCCCGTAAGCGCACCCGTATCCAGGACGCGCCCAACCCAAAACGCGCATCGGGCCCGGCCTTGGTGGCCGGGCCCGATGGTCAGTGCGATTGGCGGAGGTGGACGGGAATCGAACCCGCCGGACGGGGATCGCCCGTCCCACCCGCTTTGAAGGCGGGGGAGCCCACCAGGTACCCAGACACCTCCAGGACTGAAACTCCGCCGAGGCTGCTCAGACGGCCAGCAGGTCGCGGGCGCCGGTGTCGGACGATGGGTGGCGCAGCTTGCTCATGGCCCGAGCCTCGATCTGGCGGATGCGTTCCCGGGTGAGGTTGAAGTGCTCGCCAACCTCCTCCAGCGTGCGCGGCTCGCCCCGGTCGAGACCGAAGCGCAGCTTGAGGATTTCGCGCTCACGCTGATCCAGCGGCGACAGCAGCCGGGAGATTTCCTCGGGCAGTAGCGCGGTGGCGGCCACCTCGAAGGGTGACTCGGCCGACCGGTCCTCGACCACGTCGCCCAGTTCGGCATCGCCGTCCTCGCGCAGCGGCTCGGACAGCGACAGCGGTTCGGCCGCAAAGCGCAGCGCCTCGGTGACCTTTTCCTCGGGCATCTCCACTTCGGCGGCCAGTTCCAACAGCGTGGCGGGCCGGCCCAGCTTCAGCTCGAGGCGGGCGCGGGCCTTTTGCAGGCGGGCGAGGGTGTCGCCGGCGTGTACTGGAAGGCGAATGGTGCGGCCGGTATTGGCGATGCCGCGGGTGATCGCCTGACGAATCCACCAGGTGGCATAGGTGGAAAATTTGAAGCCCTTGCGCCAGTCAAACTTTTCGACGGCGTGCATCAGGCCCAGGTTGCCCTCCTGGATCAGGTCCAGCAGCGGCAGGCCCGACGCCTGGTATTTCTTGGCGATCGACACGACCAGGCGCAGGTTGGACTGCACGAACGTCTGCTCGGCTCCGTCGCCCTTACGGGCGGCTCGACGCAGCTCACGCTTTTTGGCCGGGGTCAACGTGATCTCGGGGTTCTCCAACTGCCCTCGGGCATCGGCACCCTTCTCGATCACCTGGGCGAGGCGCACCTCGTCGTCCTTGGTGAGCAGGGGGTATTGGCCGATATCGGTGAGGTACAGGCGGACGAGGTCTTCCTCGTCGCGCTCTACGCGATCTTTCGCCACGTGGTTCCTTCCATTGCTGGGGTCGGTGCTGGGTGGTTCGTCACTGCGGCTCTAGTACGCGCGCCTTCGTCTAAGACGATTTTGACGCTGCGGTGTGCTGCTGTGACGTGGAACTGGGTAGATCGCCTCAGTGGAGAATGGGTGGGTCGGGTGTTCCATCTACGAACTGGGGCACTATGCAGGATACGGACGTCGTCAAGGGGTGCCACCCGATATGCGACCTATTTTGGCCGATGAGTGGGGTTCTGCCCCATGCCCGCGTGCTGGATGTCATCGATCTGCGATGGACCCGGATTCTCACCGAGGGCGGCCAACTTTGCTGTCGCAGTAACGAAATCAGCGGTTGTGTCCGTCAACGCCAGCTCGCAAATCCGGCGGATTGAGGCGTCGGACGGTGCATTCGCCAATTCCAGCAATTGTTTGTAGCAGGTCAAAAACCTCGGCAGGATCAGCTGGGCGGTCAACCTCAGCGCCGCCATCGAGGTGGTCCCGGTCCACGTGGTCTCCCCGGGGGGGCCGAGCGACCTTTGGGCCTCGTCCAGCGCGTTGGCCAGGTCGAGAAGCGGGCCGTCGTCGGGCGTCGGGGGGCCAGCCGGCGAGGCCGCACCGTCGGTTCCGCCCCGCCGTTGGGGCCAGAACGTTCGAAGCTGGTCGGCGCGCCGGCCGTGATGGGCGCTGATCGGGGCGAGGGTTGCGGTGACACCGTCGATCGTGGCGGCGGTCGACCAGTGGCCGGCCATCGCCCAGCTTCGGTGCTCGGCCCAGGCCAGGCCGGTCGTCCATGCCGCCAGCAGGTCCCCACTCAGGTGGTGACCTCCTGGGTCGTCGTTCGTCACGTCCTTGCGGCATCGTGGGCGTCGCCCAACAACTCCAGCAGGTCCACCCCCACGCCGACGAAGGCGGAGACGTCGTTGTCGACGTCGCTCAGGCCCGACCGGGCCCGGCCGGCCACATAAAGACGGGCGGGCCGGTGCGCTGCCAGGGCGGAGATTGCCGGTGCGCCCCAGTCGTCGTAGACGGCATCGGACGAACACACCACCACCAGCGGCGCTCCTGATGCGGCGAAGGCTTCGGCGAGTACTTCGGGCGTGTGGAAGCCGTCGGTCTCCAGGGCCTCGATGCCCGCCGCCTCAAAAGCGTTGCGCGCCCAGGAAGCCCGGGCGATGTGCACCGCCGGCGGCCCCAGGTTGGCGAGGAACACCCGCGGCCGCTCGCCGGTGGCGGCCAGCGCATCGTCGCTGCGTTGCCGGAGCGCCTCCCAACCCTGTGCCCAGCGCACCGTTCCCAGCGGTTCGGGCAGCGTCGCGACGGCAGCGGTTTCCTGAGCGGACGGGGTCGCCTGATCAGAAGCCCCGTCGGTCTCCTCCCAGGCGGCGCGAGCCGTCTGGCGGACCGACGCGAGGTCGATGGTTGCTCGCTCGGGCACCGATTCGGTGAGCAAAGGAAACTCCGAGACGCCGGTGATGGGGCGGGCCCGGGTTGCAACCTGGGCGAGGGTTGCATTTCTGGCGGTGGCGATCTCGGCGCCCCACCATCCGGACGTGAGCGCCGCAACCATGCCGCCGTGACGCTCGATCTCGACGAACAGCTCCCAGGCGTTGGTGCACAGGGTGTCGGTGAGCGACTCGACGTACCACGAGCCTCCGGCGGGGTCGATGACCCGCCCCAGACCCGACTCCTCCTGGGCCAGCAGCTGGGTATTGCGGGCCATCCGTCGCGCCAGTCCGTCGCTGTGACCCAGGGCGGTGTCGAACGGAGCGACGGTCATCGATTCGGCCCCGCCCACCGAGGCGGCGAAGGTGGCGGCGGTGCCCCGCAGCAGGTTCACCCACGGGTCGCGTCGGGTCATCATGGCGTTCGAGGTGCGGGTGTGCACCGCCAGTGCCGCAGAGCCCTCGGGGGCGTCGGCCGAGAGGGCGAGATGGCTCCAGCAGCGGCGAGCCGCACGCAGCAGCGCAACACCGCCCCAGATGTCGGCGTCCAGGGTGAGCGTGGCCGTCACCTGCGCCAGCGCCGCCTCCAGGCTCAGCCCGCCGTCGGTGACCGCCGCCAGCATCTGTCGTCCGGTCGCCAACAGCGCGGCCAATTGCTGGGTGGGTGTGGCGCCGGCTTCGGCATAGGGGGCCGTGTCGATGCTCAGAGCGGTGACCTCGGGAAATGCCTCGTGGGTGCGGGCCGCCAACCGACCGGCGGCGGCCAGAGCGTCCTCGATGCCGCCCGGCAGCGTGCCGGTGGCGGCGAGGGCGCCAACCGGGTCGGCGCCGAAGCTTCCCAATGCCTCCACCGGGTCGATGCCGCGTCGCAGCCAAACACCCACCAGCAGCTCGGCGGCACACTCGAAGGAGGCTCCGGCATCCAGGTTGATGGCCGCCGCCTCCAGGAAGATCCCTTCCAACGCGGCGTCCAGGGCATCAACGGAGAGGGCCAACAATCCGTCCACGCCGGCGGTTTCCGTCCATGCATGGTCGGTTGGGGCCAGCCCCCGGCGCGCAGCCTCGTCGAATCGCACCGTCAGGCTGGATGCTCCGCCGGTGAGGTCGGCCAGAGCGTTGGCCGCAGCGGTGGCCGGGTCGGCTGCGTCGACGACACAGCGAATGTCCCAGGCCCCTTCGGCTCGACCGGCTGGGGCCACGCCCCGGGTAAACGGTGCCTGGCCGGGGTAGGGCAGCGAGATGGGGGCATCAGCGCCGTCGGGTCGGCGGTACAGGGGGGCCACCAAGATGCCGTCGCGCCGCGTGGTTTCGATGGCGGAGATCGGCTTGCCCCGGAGCGCTGTGTCCACCAGCGCCAGCCATTCGGCCTCGTCTGGCGCAGTGAAACCCGCGGTCAGGTCGTCCAGGTCGGCGGTTCCCATGTGGTGTGACTCCTCGGCAGGGCGGCAACGGTCCGTTGCCACGGACCCGCCCAGCGTAGAGAGTGGGCGGCGCCAGGCTAGAGAATGGTGCACGACGCCGTGAAGGGGCCCGTGCCGGCTTCGGAATCTAGGATCGCCCGACACACCCTCCCTCGAATGACCGCAAAGGCCCTCAGTGCTCGCACAGTTGCTCGCTTACAGCCCAGACACCGTTCGCCCCGACGCCGCCGCCATCGATACGGCGCTGCTGCTACTGCGGGTGACATTTGGCGTCACCATGGCCCTGCACGGCTACGGAAAGTTCTTCCAAGGGGGTCGTATCCCGGGCACGGCGGGTTGGTTCGACTCGATGGGCATGAAGCCGGGCAAGGTCATGGCGCTGATGGCGGCGAGCACTGAGGTTGGTGCGGGTCTGGGGTTTGCTCTTGGTCTGTTGACTCCGCTGATGGCGGCCGGGTTGGTCGGCCTGATGATCGTGGCGGGGTGGACGGTGCACCGCCACAATGGCTTCTTCATCGTGAAGAGCGGCTGGGAGTACAACCTGATCCTGGCCGTTGGGGCCGTGGCGGTGGCCATGCTTGGTCCAGGCGCCTTCTCGCTGGACCATGTCCTGGGGCTGGACAAGACGCTGAGCGGTTGGTTGGGCCTGGCGTTGTCGGCCGGGCTTGGCATTCTTGGCGGAGTGGGCCTGTTGGTGGCGGTGTACCGGCCGCCCGCCCCCGAGGCCTCCGACACCCCATGAACGCGCGGCGCGGCCGCTCTGGTCTGCAGGGCGTATTCGAACGCATCGGGGTTTGGAGCCGCAGCCCGCGCAATCCGGCCGAGCACCACGAACTGTCAAGCCGTGACCTGGGCCGTCTCGATCGGGTGTTCAAGCGGCTGACCGACACCACCGAGCTGTCGGGTCGCCGACGGCTTGCCGCCGAGTTGGTCACCCTGTGGGCGGAGGACGTGCCACCCGCTCGGGCCAACCTGCTGCGGGCACTGGCCGAGGGTGCACTCCCCGACGATGCGCAGCGTGTGGCCCTCGGCGTGTTGGGCAGTTCCTCCCCCGAGGTCGGAGCACCGGCCCGGCAGCGCCTCGAGCTGCTGGCCGATGCGCAACGGGCGGTTCGCACGCGTGCTGATGCCATCCTCGACGAGTTGGGTGCCGCCCCCGGGGGTGTCAGGTTCCTGGTCGAGTTGCGGGCCGCTGCCATCGACGTGGCCGCCCGCGACGACGATGCTGCGGCATCTGCTTTGGATCTGTTGGTGCAGGCCCGATTGCAGGTGCTGATGACCCCGGCCCTGATCGAGCTGCAGCGCCTCGACTGGGATACGCCCGCCAGTCTGTTGCAGCGGGTGGCCGCGCTGGAGAAGGTGCACCCCATCGAGTCGATCGACCAGTTGCGAAGTCGTTTGGCAGACGACCGGGCGGCGTTCGCCCTGTTCCACCCCGGTATACACGGTGAGCCGTTGGCGTTCGTGTGGTTGGCGTTCACCAAGGGCATCCCGGACTCTCTCGATCGCATCATCGGCCCGCATGCCGGCACCGTGCCCGTCGACCGGGCCGATACGGCCGTGTTTTGGAGTATTTCGTCCCCGCAGCCCGGCCTGGCCGGTATGGGCTTTGGAAATGAGCTCATCAAAGCAACCGTGAACGAGTTGCGAACCACGCACCCGACGGTGTCGACCTATGTGACGTTGTCGCCCGTCCCTTCGTTCGCACAGCATGTGCTGGCCACCATCTCCGGCGATGAGGACCACGAGGAATTTTCGGGCGCCGGTGCGGCGCCGCCCGAAGGCGTGGCCGGCGCGGGCGCCATCGACCAACCCCCCCGCACGATGCTCGGCACCCTTGGCATGAACCGCCCGGCGGACGAGGTTCAGCGGCTGTTGAGCGACGACATCTGGATGGTCAGCGACGAGGCGGCCCGGTATGGGGGCCGTTTCCTGAAGCTTGCGGCGGAGTACCTCACCGACACCGACGCCGGCGGCCGGTCACCCGATCCGGTGGCCAACTTCCACTTGGGCAACGGGGCGCAGCTGGCACGGCTGTGCTGGGGTGCCAACCGAACCCACGACGGTGTGGCACGGTCGCTCACCCTGATGGCCAATTACCTGTACGAGCCCGATCGGCTCAGCGAGCGGGCGGGTCACTATCGGACTGAGGGTCAGGTGAGTGTGGGTGACGACGTCGCTCGACTGCTCGACGAAGCATCCGACTGAAGAACTCGCCGCTGGGGGTTTCGCCCCGCGAGGCGCCTGCCGGATCGTTCCACAGCTCTTCACCCAGGTCGCCCATGCCACCTGGGCCCCGTAGATCGTCTTCGTCGCCCTGCGACATCGAGACGGCGGTCAGTTCAGAGGTGACCACCTCGTGTCGCTGCAGGAACGCCGAGAGGAACGCCTGCACGATCGCTGCTACGGGCAGGGCCAGCAGGGCGCCGACGGGGCCGATGAGGCTGGCGCCGGCGATCACCGATCCAAACGCCACTGCAGCGTGAATGTTCATGGTGCGGGCGGTCACCCGGGGGGCAAACAGGTAGTTCTCCAACTGTTGGTACACGGTGAAGAAGATCAGCAGCGCCAAGGCGGCGATCGGGGCGTTCAGCAGGGCGATCAGAATGGGCAGAGCGCCGGCCAGGTAGGTGCCGATGACGGGTACGAACTGGCTGAGGACGCCCATCCACAACGCCAAGGCCAACGCGTAGGGCACACCCAGAACCTCCATGGCCACCCAGCTGAATATGGTGCACAGTGCAGCGAGCACTATCCGGCTGTAGAGGTAGCCGCCGGTCTTGGCGATGGCCAACTCCCACAGGTCCAACACCATGCGCTGCCGGTCGGGTGGCAGGCGGCTGCAGATGGTCCGGCGAAACTTTGGGCCGTCGGCGGTCAGGTAGAAGGCGAACAGCCCAATGGTGAGTAGCCGGAACAGAGCGCCAACCGCGGCCGCCGACAGCGTGACCACACGTCCACCCACGTTGGTGGCCATGGTGGACAAGTCGCCCTGGTAGGTCTCGATCTGACTGACGAGGTCGTCGGATGTCACCTCGGTGTTGAACCTGCGGTTCACCCAGTCGGTGGTGTCGCGCACGTAGCGGGGCGCGTCGTCCACCAGCCGGCTGGTTTCGCTGATCACCAGGTCAACCATCGCGTAGGTCAGTAGCGCGCCGCCCAACAGCACCACCACAAAGACCAGGCCGGTGGCGGCGCCGCGGCGCCATCCGCGGTCGGCCAGCCAGTTCACCGCCGGTTCCATGGCGAAGCTCAGAAACAGCGCCACCATCAGCATCAAAAGCAGGTCGCGCAGCAGGTAGATCGTGACCCGCAGCAGCACCAGCGAGGCCACGGTGAGCGCGGTGTAGATCAGGGCTCGCGGGTACCAGGGTGGCAGCCGGTCACCGAGCGGACTTGTGGTTACCTCCCGCTTTTCGTGGTGCCGGGTCCATCCAGGGTCGTCCAGGCGGTCGGGGTCATCGTGGGCGGCCGGGCGGTCGCCCTGTGCGCTTCCCGTTCCGGCCTCGTTGGTCATGGCCACAGCTTGCCAGGTTCGTCGGTGAAGAGTCGGGCCCATCCCTTGCGGTTGGCATCCGGCAGTTAGGTGCAATCTGAAGGTCGTCCGGAGGATTCACATGCCTGAAGAAGATGTGCAACCGTCACACGCCGACGACGTCGCATTACCTGGCTTTCTGCACCACCGCCTGTTGCAGCGGTCGGATCTCAGCCGTTGGTCCAGATCGGTGATATCACCGTCTACCCGGGTTACGTGGTGACTCCTTCGGGGTCGGCCCCTTCGGCTGGGTTGAACTGGACCGTGCGAGACACGTCCTTACTCAGCCAGATACCCGTGCCCAGCAAGTTGCAGGTAGGCACTCTTCAACAGTGGGTGATGTACGCCCGGTCGCTCTCCAACGCCTGATAATGCCTATCGTCCGAACATGCCCATCCATTCGGTGGCATTGCGGGGCGCGAAAACGAAGTTGTGCGTGCGGGTATCGCCCATCGATGCCGATGGCTCGGCCGAGTACAGGTGGCCTGGGTACAGCGTGGTGTCGTCGGAAACTTTTGACAGTCGTTGCGTCAGGCTCTCGTACAGCGCCGCCGGGTCGCCGCCGGGCAGGTCGGTTCGGCCACAGCCCTCCAAAAACAGTGTGTCGCCCGCCACCAGCTTGCCTTCCACCAGAAAGCACTGGCTGCCGGGTGTGTGACCGGGTGTGTGTATCAGCGTGATCGGCACTTCGCCCACCATCACCACATCGCCCGATGTGTGGGTGTGCAGCTGGTCGTCGGAAACCTCGGTCACCTTGCGCAGCCACTCCACCTCATCGCCCTGGATGTGCAGCGGAACCTCCACGCGTTCTAGTAACTCGCGTACCCCAGCGATGTTGTGGCCCATCATGTCCCCACCCGAATGGTCGGGGTGGTAGTGGGTCACCAAGGCCCCGGTCAGCATCATGTCATCGGCCTCAAGTACATCGACCAGCTCGCCGGGGGCGTAAGCCGGGTCCACCAGCACGGCCTCGCCGGTTTGGCGGTCACCTATGGCGTACACAAAGTTCACCATCTGCCGGGCGATCGGGTCGTTCTTGGCAAAGTCCCGGCCGGCCAGTAGCTGGCGGAAGTACAACCGGCTGGAGCCGGGCGTGGCGGTGGAGGTTGCAGTGGCGTCGCTCATGGGCACCAGTGTGGCGCAATGTCGACGGCTGCGCGGTCAGGGGTATGCCCGCCAACCTGTCGGTTGCGCAGCAGCCCGACCGCTTCGCGGCCGCCCGCCAACCGGCTCTAAGGTGATGAATGGAGGGATGGCAGAGCGGACGATTGCGACGGTCTTGAAAACCGTTGAGGTGCAAGCCTCCGGGGGTTCGAATCCCCCTCCCTCCGCCATCTACATCCATACGGGCGACTAGGAAGCAGCCCGATTCGAGCGGGATTGCAACTCCTCGTCTCTAGTCGGTTTGAGGCGTCATCCCATCCAGCATCCCATCCGTCCGGTGGGTTTTGGCAGGATGGGGCACGTGCGCGGGTCACTCAGAAACCTGCCGTCAGGGTCGTGGGAGATCCGACTTTTCCTGGGGACCGACGACACCGGCAAGAAGCGGTACCGGTCAAAGTCAGTCAAGGGCTCGAAGCGTGAAGCCGAGCGCACGATGCGCCAGCTGATCGCCGAGATCGAGGCCGGACGAGTCGAGGGCAGCCGATCCGAGCAAACGCTCACGGTCGATCAGCTGCCCGAACGCTGGCAGACAGCGAACGTCAACGACTGGAGCCCGACTACCGCCCGAGACCACCAACGGACAGCCGAGGGCTGGATCTCGCCGCACATCGGCACCGTCAGGATCAACCGGCTGACGGTTGAACGCCTGGAGGGCTTCTACCAAACACTCCTCTCTGAAGGCGGCAAGGCTGGGCGTCCGCTGTCGGCGCAGTCGGTCAAGAAGGCTCACAGCATCCTCAGGGCAGCGCTGTCTGCTGCTGTGCGCTGGCGGCTTATCCCCAACAACCCGGCACTGATCGCCCACACCCCACGCGTCGAGCCCCACCAACACAAAGTGCCCGACCTCGACACGGTGGCGGCGATCATCGGGAAGGCCGACCCGAGGATGGCCACGATTATCCGCCTGGCGATCGCCACCGGTGCCCGCCGAGGTGAACTCGGCGCGTTGAAGTGGTCCGACATCGACGTCGAGCAGCGGCTGATCACGTTCCAGCGTTCGGTCGTTGATGGGGGTCCGGCATCGAAGGTGAAACCGACCAAGACCCGTACCACCGGTGTCGTGTCCGTCGGTGAGGCCACGATGGCGTCGATCGAGGAATGGCGAGCCCACCAAACCGACGCAGCCAGCAAGGTCGGTCTCGGCTCGCTCGGAGCGGACGGGTGGGTGTTCCCCTCACGGGACTGGAACCATCCGTTGACGCTCAACCAGATCACCAACGACTGGCGAACCCTCGCCGACGCCCATGGGCTCGACGGCGTCAGATTTCATGACCTCCGCCATGCAACGGCCACCCACCTCATCGCCAATGGCACCGACGTCCGCACCGTCGCTGGACGTCTCCGCCACGCCAGCCCAACCATGACCCTCGACGTCTACGCCGCCCGCACCACCGAAGCCGACCAGGCAGCCGGGGAACTCATCGACACCCTCCTCGACAAGCCGTAAGCGATCGCTGACCGGCAACGCGCCGCCCTCGCACAACACCTCGAGGGGGTCGCACGGCATCCCATCGTTCGTCCCATCGAAACGCCGATTCGGGTCCAAGGGTCAGGCTTGGCCGCCTGGAACGTCTGACCCAACTGGTATGTTGTGTTGATGGTCCCGCGGTTCGTCGATGGTGTGTTGCCCCCGGGTGAGTGGCTGGCGTCCTGGGCCGAGGTCGAGGCAACGTTTGGGGGAACCGATTGGCGTGTTCACCTCCTCGAGGGTTGCCGCCGGGCGTTGCTGTCGCTGAAGGCGGCCGGGTGTCGACGTGCATGGATCGATGGGAGCTTCGTGACGGCCAAGGTTCACCCCGGCGACGTCGATGCTTCGTATGACCCGATAGGGGTCGACCGGTCGGTGCTGCATCCGGCGTTGTTGGACCTGTCACCCGGGAGGCCTGCACAAAAGGCTGCGTTCGGTTGCGAGTTCTTTCCCAACATCATCGAAGGATCGTCGGGCCGGTACTTCGTGGAGTTCTTTCAACGCGATCGTGATGGCCGCCCAAAGGGCATCGTCGTGATCGACCTGACCAACGAGGGGTTCGAACAATGATCAAAAATGAGCGTCAGTACAAGATCACTCGGTCCAAGGCCGATGAGGTTCGGGTAGCGATCAGTGAGCTGGAGCGGGCGCCTTTGCCCGAGGGGCTGTCTGCCGAGATGCGCGAGCTGCAGATGCAGGCACTCAGCGGGACGTTGGGCGACTTCGAAACCGAGCTGGCGGACTTCGATGCGTTGCATGACGCGACGCTGATTGAGGCGACCGGAATCGGGGAGTTTCCGACTGCGTTGATCAGGGCGCGGATCGCTCGCGGATTGACCCAGCGCGAACTGGCAGATCGGCTCGGAATCGCAGAGCAGTCGATCCAGCGCTACGAGGCCGGCGACTATGCCGGTGTGAGTTTCGCCCGACTCGTCGAAATCGCCGAAGCGCTCGCGGTGACCGTCCACTACGACGTCCGTCTCGCTTCAGCAAGCTAACCGCCCGGGATACGGGGTCGTCCCCAGTTGCTCAGGGGTTCCCCTCGCTGCCGCGATTGGAGGCCTCAAAGGGGCGCCGCGCGGTACACCACGACATGGGGTTCACCCGTGATCTGGCGTTGGCGGTGCGGGCTACCGCATCGGCACGCCCTGGCACCGCCCGTTGCCCATCATGGGAAGGAGGCGTACGCGCTCATCTGAAATGGCAAATTCAGGTTGCGCCCGATTGCGACGTTGCGCCGCGATGTGCGTGGTTCACGATGCGCCCGAGATTCTCAGGATTTGAGGGCGGATCACTCCTCGTCCCGCAACAGGTCGACAGAATCTGGGCAACCGAGGCAACGACAATCTGTCTGGAGGAAACGGTCGGCGTCCCACGCAGCGAAACTTGTGGGCCGGTTCGGGAACCGTCGGTCCAGTTCCTCAGCGCTTAGTCGTTCGGGTGCCACATGCCCAAACTAGAGCCAAGGACGCCAGCCTTCACACGGGACGTTGTCGGTCACGAGGCGCTGTCACGACGGGCGACCCGCTCCCGAGCGCGATCGCGGGCGGCGGCCGTGCGCCTGGCGGCCGCATCATCGTTGGGAGCGTCCCGAACGGCGGCGACCGCGGCTCTTCCAGCTTCCATGCGCCTGAACTTCAGTTCCCACACCGACGTGAGGGGAATCTTGTGATGCGATCCTGTTTTCTGATCTTGCAGGATTCCCTGGTTGATCCAGCGAACAACCATAGGGCGAGAGACGCCGAGCAACTCCGCTGCCTTTGCTGGGGACACGGTCTCCAGATCATCGAGGACAAGGTCGACTAGGTCCGCTTGTCGTGGCGTGAGTTGCACCTCGGTCCCGTCAGCACGCAGCACCAGCTGGGGCCTCTTCGAATGCTGTTCCGTTGTTGTCGGTCCGGCCATCGGCAACCCTCCCGTCAAACTGAAACAACTGTAACCCCTGCCGGACATTTCGCCTTCGTCGCGCCCCGCTATTGGACCCGCCGGTTGGCCTCAGAGTGTTGATCGAGGGCTTCGGGATAATCCGACAAGGGAACGCCGCTGTGACGCCCCGCAAAACCCGAAACTCGCTGAAGTTGGGAACCCAGCAAGAAACGGCTCACATAGTCGTACGTAAATTTGTACATCAATGCACTAGGATTCACGCGATGTCGGTGACCAGACCTCTTGAGATCCTCCCTACCACCGAAGCCCGGGCCAAGCTCTCTCAGATCTTGGCCGGTTTCGAACTCGACGGGGTTAACGCCGAACCCGTCACTTTTGGCAGCCACCGGCGGCCACAAGGGGTCATCATCGGTTGGGACCTATGGCTAGAGATTCTCCCGGCGATTGAAGACCACCTTGACGCGACCGAAGCGCGCCGACGTCTCGATGACGCAGGTCCAGACCGAGTGAGCTTCGATGAAGCCGCCCAGGCCGTCGGCCGACGACCCGACTCGTACTCCTGACGAGCAGGAACCCGACACCGTCGAAGTGCTCGCCATTGGACCGCGCGGAGGCCACGCTGCCTACCAGGCGGCCACGGGCAGAGTTGGGACCGAGTGAAGCCAGCGACTCGTTGACGACGTTGGTTCAGCGTCGATCTTCGGGCGCGGGCAACCCGATGTCGACTCGCCCGAGATATCGTCGCTCACGAGGCGCCCTCACGACGGGCAACCCGGTCACCAGGCGAGATCACCGGCGGCGGAGGTAGGCCTGCGAATGCGCCTGGCGATGTGCGAGAAGCTCCATCCTCGAGCTCAGATCCGTCAGCAGCAGCGCGGCTGGTTGCGTGCAGGGTGCAACAGAACGCCTGGGCGGTGGCGTCTAGTAGGTGTGACGACACGCCACGGATCTCATATATCGCTGTCATGACCACAGGGACCGACACATTCACCTACCAGGTATGTGACGATCAGGGCACCTGCTCGACCGGCACCCTCACCGTGGAGGTCATGGACGAGTCGTCCTGCACAATCGTTGGGACCGACGGCGATGACGTCCTCGTCGGCACCGACGGAGACGATGTCATATGCGGGCTCGGCGGCGACGACACCCTCACCGGAGGACCTGGTGGCGACGAGTTGCGAGGAGGCCGAGGAGCAGACGTCCTTCGACGCGGCGACGGTGACGACCTTGCCAGCAGCGGCCGCGGCGAAGACAACATTCGAGGCAACGCAGAGGCACACCAGCTCTACGGCGGGCCGGGAGCAGATGGCGCCACAGGTGGCGGCGGCAACGACGAGCTCCGTGGCGGAGCAGGCCCGGACATCATCGACGGTCAAGCAGGACGCGACACGATCCGAGGAGGACGCGGCGCCGACCACCTCAGCGGCTCAGCTGGCAACGACGATCTGTCCGGAGGAAACGGAAATGACACTGGATACGGTGGCCGGAGCACCGACACGTGCGCCAGCCTGGAGGTAGTGAGAGGATGCGAAACGTAGAACTAACGACTTCATTGCCGCCAAAGAGGTTCTTGGCGGCCATGGCGGTCTGCCTTGGTCTGATCGTGTTGGGGGGCTGCTCCGACGAGTCAGATTCTTCCGCAGCCGGTAGTTCTGAAGCTGATCTAATCCTGGGCGGTGAGCCTCCAATGTCACCGGAGGCGCAGGCCAGGGCGGATTGGGAGCGCGCCGACCTCAACCGTGCTGATATAGCGGTCACAGGCAGTGTCTCGGAGACGAGCGACACCGGCGCGACCCTTGAACTCTCAGTCGCAGTGCTCGACAAGGAGTCGGCTCGTGGCCTAAACCTCGTCGTATATGTTCCGGACGGCACGGAAGCGACTGAACTCAGTAGCGGCGATCACTGTAGCGACGTGCAAAATGGCAAGTTGAGGTGTTCGTGGCAGACTTCGCTGGAAAAGGGCAATCCGTTCCGGGTGGAAATCGACCTGGAACGTCCTGAAAGGTTTGCCGGAACTCAAGCCAGGGCGGAGGTCTACAGCGCCAGCAACCCTCCGGAAAATGACTCCGACCCATACAACAACTATTTGACCCTGGACCTCAGTTGACCCTGTCCGTCACCAATCATTGCGGTTACCGGCTCCCTTTGCCACCTGCGACAGCCGGGCCAGCCCTACCTTGCTCGGGTTGGCTCGCTGTAACGACCAGCCTGCTTCGTCGGGACGACGGCGATGCCGACACCGATGTACTCCCCGAAACGCGGGAACAGCATCGGCTGCAGTCCCTACTTCTCCGACAACGCAACCTCTCACCTGTTGAGCGCCACGTTCGTGGGTGACGCTGGGGTGGGTTCAGCCCCGGCCCGAGAGCTTGGCACCAGCGGCGATGCGCACGTCCGGCCGTCCCGCGTGCGCTAGCCATAGCAGCGGTATTGCGCCGTCTAACCAGCGGGACAGTTTGGCCATGAAAATGGCCATGATTGGAACTCTCAATGGGGCTATGAAGTCCTAAGGAACTACTAGGCCGCCGCGGTTTCTAGGGGTTTCCGGGGGTACAGAAGGGCTGATCAAGCGTCTTGAAAACCGTTGAGGTGCAAGCCTCCGGGGGTTCGAATCCCCCTCCCTCCGCCACCCAACTCCCTTACGGGGACTTGAAAATGGCCCGAAGCAAGTGGTCTCCGGATCAGCTGCTGGCATCTTTCCGGGTGGCTGCTGCCGAGTTGCAGGCGACGGGCTCTGAGACCGGCTTCGAGATGTGTCTGCCTGCGTCCCCGCCGATTTCGTAGTGGGGATCTCGCAACGTGCTGCGCTGGCGCGGCCGGGCACGTGCCGCGCGCTCGGTGTGTCGTGCCACAAGCGGCCCAGGGCCAGACCGCCGTCTCTGAGCGGCACCAGTAGCCACAGGTGATCGACTTATCCACAGAAGGTTTGCCGTCCGTGTCATAGTTATGCCACCGAATGACATAACTCCAGGTGGCGTTGCATAACTGTGGTATAACTCGCTCATGCTGGCGGCCGACCTCGAGCGACTCATCGGTGGGGGCGAGAGCTACAGCCTTGAGTTCAAGCGGGACATCAACGATTCGGAGCTGACCACGAACGTGGTCTGCCTGGCGAACGGCGACGGCGGGCTTCTACTCATCGGGGTTGACGACGATGGCGCCGTGATCGGCGCTCGGCCGCGCCATGGCAAGGCCACTGAACCTGAACGCCTCCCTGCGCTCGTTGCGAACACGACGTCTCCGCCTGTCAACGTGACGGCGTCGACAGTTGACGTCGGCGGCAAGACGGTCATCGTGATCGAAGTGCCGAAGCAGACGTCGCTGGTCTCGACGACCTCAGGTGTCTACGTTCGACGAGCGCTCGATGTCAACGGCGACGCACAGTGTCTACCTATGCAGCCGCACGATGCGATCGCTCGACTTGCCTCGATCGGACAGCGCGACCTGTCAGCAATGCCGGTCCCCGACGCGACCAGCGACGACCTTGGCGAGATCGAGATCGGCCGTTTCCGTGAGTCGGTACGCACGATCGGCGATCGAACGCTGGCCGAATTGTCGACCGAAGATCTGATCTCAGCCCTTGGGTTCCGGACGGTTGACGGTGACCTCGTGGTGGGCGCGGTTCTGATGTTCGGCACTGAACAGGCGCTGAGGCGATTCGTGCCGACGCACGAAGTTGCGTTTCAAGTACTTGACCAATCGAGCGGGGTGCAAGCGAACCGGATCCAGCGGATCCCGCTGGTTCGGGCGATGACCGAACTCAGCAGTGCCATCGCCCCCTTCAACCTGGAGGAGGAAGTTGAGCACGGGCTTTTGCGAGTCGGGCTGCCTCGCTACTCCGACGTTGCGATCCGCGAGACGATCGCCAATGCACTCGTGCACCGAAACTATGGCCTGGTGGGGCAGGTTCGAGTTGCGATCGAGAACGATGTCCTCTCGATAACGAGCCCCGGCGCGTTTCCCGACGGCATCACGATCCACAACCTGTTGTCCGTACCCCCCAAACCGCGGAACCCGCTCTTGGCCGATGCCTTCAAACGGGCAGGCCTGGTTGAACGGACGGGGCGAGGGATCAACCGCGTCTTCGCCGGCCAACTCGAACTCGGCCGGCCGGCGCCCGATTACTCGCGATCCACAAACGACTGGGTCGAGGTCCGGATGCGTTCTGGGCCGGCCGATCAAGAGCTTGCCGCCTTCATCGCAAGTGTCCGCTCTCGCAACGCGGGGATGGTCGACCTGCGGTTCCTCCAGGTGCTCCACGAGGTGCGCCAGGAGCGTCGCATCACCTCGGACCGAACAGCCGAGGTGCTCCAAGTTTCCGTCGATGAGGCGCGTGCCGAACTCAACAAGCTGGTCGAGCAGGGACTGCTGGAAGCAAGAGGTGAGCGAAAGGGTCGCTCGTACCACCTGGCTTCATCGGTGTACGAGCAACTCGGAGAACAGGCCGAGTACGTGCGAACACGCGGCTTCGACACTCTCCAACATGAGCAAATGATCCTGACCTACGTCGATAGGTACGACAGGATCAGCCGATCGGGGGTCGTCGAATTGTGCCAGCTGAAACCAGCCCAAGCGACCAGACTGCTCGGTCGCATGGTCGACGCCGGGAAGCTCGATATGCGCGGCCAGAAGCGCGGCGCCTACTACGTACTTGCACAACCGTGAATGAGTACTTGCACAACCGTGAATGAGCCGACTGGACGCCAGACCGTGCCGAATTTGGTGAGCCGCTGCCCGCAACGACCGACCCCAACACAGGTTCACAATTGAGAATTGTTCATCCCATCCAGAATCCCATCCGATCGGCTGTGGGAGGTAGTGCGGCCCGACGGGGCACCTCGCGAGCCCTCGGGATCACACAGCTTGCAGCAGGTTCGAACAGCCCTCGGCCGCACTTGAAAACCGTTGAGGTGCAAGCCTCCGAGGGTTCGAATCCCCCTCCCTCCGCCATCTACATCCATACGGTCGACTGGGAAGCAGCCGTCAGCAGATGGCAGGGATGAGTGAGGTTCGATCGGCTTGCCCATCACACCTCAGCGGATTCTTTGAGCGCTCTTGTGGTTCAGCGACCTCTTGGGGTATGAGTTTCAAGTTTGGGCAGGCGTCGGCCAGTGTCGCCCTGCTGGAGTCCCCAGTCATTGGAGCCAAGATGGAGCCTACCTCCGCATCGTCCGCTACTGGCAACAGTCTGGCTGTGGTTCAGCATTCGTTGCTGGCGGCGGAGGTGTCAGCCGAGCCGACGAGAGCATCAGCGGCCCCTAGCGCCGATCTGGTAGGCCCGTCTCTGAACGGCTGATCGCTTGCAGACCAAGTCCGCCCTAGCTTCGCCGAGCTCTGCAGCACCAGCATCGAGCAGGTGGAGACCCCGGATGAGTTACCAGAGGCCCACGGATATCTCGCGCTGGTTGGCACCGTGGAATTCTCCCTCATAACGCCCACCAGTTCCTCGAGGCCTGTGTGGAGCGTGACGTCCGGTTCGTGGTCGGCCACGAACTCAACATCAACATCGCCAAGGTCCTGGTCGAAACACCAGACCACCACTGGGTTCCAGCAGTCACTCCCGACGGGACCGAAGAACGCGAACACGCGGTGGTGTGTGAGTTGACCGGCCGGGTCGACCTGACCGGATGGCCCGAAGGAACCCGGATGATCGCCCGACGCGAACCGTGTCACCCCGGCGCGCAACTGACGTTCACCGACGAAGCCGGCCACCGGTTCCAGGTGTGTGTCACCAACCTGGCCGATGCTGACATCGCCTACCTCGAAGCGCTCTACCGCGGACGGGGCCGAGTCGAACAGCGCATCGCTGACGCGAAAGACACCGGCCTCGCGAATCTGCCGTCAGCGTCGTTCGCGATCAACCAGGCCTGGGTCACAACCATGTTGTGCGCCCAAGACCTGATCGCGTGGACCCAACTGCTCTGCCTGAACGGTGAACTCGCGAAAGCCCAACCGAAACGGCTTCGCTACTGCCTGTTCCACACCGCCGCCACCGTCACCCGCAACTCCCGACAGGACAGCCTCAACCTCTCGGACACCTGGCCATGGACCGACCAACTCCTTGACGCGTTCGACCGGGCCCACCACATCCGCGCCGTCACCTGACCGGGCATGCTGAGCCCGCCGCCCTCAGCACCCACACCCGCCCGGCCGCACACAACCCGCCACCCGCGACTCCTACTTCAACACGCCCCACCAGCACCCGAGCACCATTCAGAGCGTCACGGTTCAGGCCATCAACGGCTCACACCCCGACAGCCTCACCCCAGACCACAACTGAAAGGTCTGGGTTAGACACCCCAGGGGTGGAAGGTGTCAAGCAGCAATCTGTGTTTGTGCTGGTTGACGGTGTGCCCAGGCGGTGTGTTCGTCGTAGTGGGTGCGGGTTCGAAGGCATCCGTGGAGGTAGCCGACGAGCCGGTTCCCGAGCGCTCTGAGTGCTTGGTGGTGGAGGTCACCGGCAGCACGGTGTTGGTCGTAGAACTCTCGGCAGCCGGGGCTCGCTGTGATCGCGCAGAACGCCCATTGGTCGATGGCGTCGTAGAGACGCCGGTTGCGGACATGGCGGGCGAGCACGGCGTGTTTCTTGCCTGAGGCGATGGTGAGCGGTGACGTGCCCGCGTAGTTCCTGCGAGACTTGGCGTTGTCGTAGCGGTCGGGGTCGTCCCCGAACTCTGCGAGCACCCGGGCGCCGAGCACAACACCGAGTCCTGGCAGGGAGAGGTAGATGTCGGCGTCCGGGTGTTCATCAAAATGGGCGGCCAGCTCGGTCTCGAGTTCAGCAATGCTGGTGTTGAGCCCGGCGATGACCTCGACCAGCGCTTTGGTGGTCGCAGCGAACGCTGTCGTCACTGCTGGCGGTGCGTCGAGTTGAGGGGTCCGCAACGCCTGTTGGATCTCGGAGGCCCGCCGGTCGAGGTTCCGTTGACGTCCGCCTTTTCGGAGCGCCGAACGGATCTGGGCGATCGACAACCGTCGGGCCTGATCGGGGTGCGGAGCTTTAGTCAACACCGCGATCGTGTCCCGGTCGGCAAGGCTCTCGAACGCCAACAGTGCGGCGGGGAAGAACTCGCGGAGGTCGTTGCGGAGCCGGTTGGTGTGACGGGTCCGGTCCCAGATCAGATTCTGGTGGGCACGTGCGAGGACTTTCAGCCCGTCGGCCTGGTCGGTGTCACCGGCGACAGGCCGATGGTTGTGCCGATCGGTGCGCACCAGATCAGCCAACAGTTTCGCGTCGCCAGGGTCTGACTTCGCGCCGGCGACGTTGTGGCGGTCCCTGTAACGCGAGACCGACAACGGGTTGATCGCGTACACCTGATACTCGGCGGCGATCAGCGCTTGGACCCACAAGCCCCGCTCGGTCTCGATCCCCACGATCACCTCCGTCGGATCGGTGGTGTGTTCGGCGATCAACGCATGAAGACCCGCGATCCCATCGAGCCCCTCAGGCAACCGTTTCGCAGCCAGCTTCTCGCCGGTCTCGCCCATCAGATGGACGTCGTGATGGGCTTCGGCCCAGTCATCGCCCACGAACACTTTCATGGTGTGCCTCCTCGGTTGTGGTTCAACATGGTGAGCCTGCGGGCTTCCCGAGCGGCGACCTAATGGATCAGTGCTCTACGGCACGACACCCCATGAGCGCTTGATGGGCAACCCGAACCTGCCAGCCGGGGCACGATCTAACCCTAGGAATCCCGGAGGGCTCCAGGCGGCAAGAGTGCTCACCGGCCAGCGGCTCGAAGCCAGACTCTCACGAACCCAGCAACCCCATTAGGCGTAGCCGACTGTGCACACGTAGTGACGGAGGAAGGTGGCCATTTGGGCTCGTGTGACCGCGCTGTCGGGCGAGAACACCCCGGGGCTGGTCCCCGTGGTGATACCCACCTCGGCGGCCCAGGTAGCCGGGACCGTGTAGTACTTGCCGGCCGGTACGTCGTTGAACGGATTCGATGCGGCGGTAGCCGGCTGCCCCGCCAGCGCCCAAAGGAAGGTGGCCATCTGTGCTCGGGTGACCGGTGCGTTGGGCGAGAACCTGGTTGCCGATGTTCCACTCGTCACGCCGGATCCGACAAGGTAGGCGACCGCCTCGGCGTAGTAGGCGTCTGAGGGCACATCGGAGAACCCGGGGTTGGCGTTGCCGGTCGGCCTGCCGCGAAGCCCCCACAGAAAGGTGGCCATCTGTGCTCTGGTCGTGCGGGTGTGAGGCCCGTACAACGTGGGGGTTGTCCCGCTCGTGATCCCCATGGCTTTGACCCAGGCGACCGGACCGTCGTACCAATCGCCGGCGGTGACGTCGGTAAATCCATGCGGCGGTGCCGATGTGCACTCGGCCGGCAGTTCCCGCGTCACCGTGAACGTGATCGTTGCCGTATCGGTCAGGTGGCCGTCGCTCACGGTGTAGGTGAAGGTATCGATCAGTGAGGTGCCGATTCGCAAGAGGTTGGCCGCTGGCGGCGGGTTGTAGGTGAACCCGGTGGCGCCAACTCGGGAGATGGTCCCGGTTCCGCCGCTGGGGAGGGCAGGCACGGTCAACGTGGAAACAGCGGTGTCCACGTCGGTATCGGCCCCGTGGCCTGTGACCGGATCGAATGTCAACCCCTGACCGGCGACCGCCGAGTAGCTGTCATTTGCTGCCACGGGAGCATCGTTGACTCCGGTCACGGTGATCGTGATAGTGCCGGTATCGGTGAGGTCGCCGTCGGTGGCGGTGTAGGTGAAGCTCACCTGCTGTGTTTGGCCTCCCCCGAGCGCTTGGAAAGCGTTGCCCGGGTTGAAAACAAGGTTGGTGCCCGAGATGGTGACCGACCCGGCCGATGGCTGGGTGGTCTTGGTGATCGTCAGCGGCTCGACATCAACGTCGGACATCGGTGCCGCAAACGTCAACACCGTGTCCTCGTCGGTCGTCTTGGAACCGTTGGCGGCGACCGGGCGGTCATTGACCCCGGTGACGGTCACGGTCACAGTCCCGGTGTCGGAGGCCGCACCGTCGGTCACGACATAGTCGAAGGTTCGGTTGGCGGACTCGCCGTCGTCGAGTGCATTGTCGGCCGGGCTCGGTGTGAACCGGACCTCATGGGGCGAGACCCGGGTCGCGGAGCCGGCATTGGGAGCGCTGACGCTCGCTACCCCAAGCGAATCACCTTCGGGGTCGATGTCGTTTATTGTGGGATCGAGCGACGCCGACGTCCCCTGCGGGGTGGCTGCGGTGTCGTTCACTGCGACGGGTGAATCGTTGAGTCCGGTGACGGTGACGGTGATGGTGCCGGTCGCGGTGAGGTCGCCATCACTGGCGGTGTAGGTAAACGTCACCTGACTCGTTTGGCCTGCCCTGAGCGCTTGGAAATCGTTGCCCGGGTTAAAGACAAGGTTGGTGCCCGAGATGGTGACCGAGCCCGCCGATGGCTGGGTGGTCTTGGTGATCGTCAGCGGCTCGACATCAACATCGGACATCGGCGCAGCGAACGTCAACGCCGTGTCCTCGTCGGTCGTTTTGGAGCTGTCGGCGGCAACCGGTGCATCGTTCTCACCGGACACCGTCACGGTCACCGTTGCGGTGTCGGTGTAGCCGTCCTGCTGGCGCGTGTAGGTGAACGTTGCATCTTCGGTCTCCCCGGTGTCGAGACCGTCAAAGTCGGTCCCGGCATCGAAGCGAATTCCTTTCGATGGCATCGAGAAGATCGACGCCGAGCCTTTGGCCGGTTGGGTGATTGCAGCAATGGTGGCGGACGGCGCCGGTGAGGGAATGTCGTTGGCGAGCACGAACACCGAGACGATTCCATGTTCGGTGGTGGCGGCGGTGTCATCGACCGCTTCGGGCTCGTTGACGGTGACCGCGAACGTCTTGGTGCCGGTGGCACCCTTGTTATCGGTCACCTTCAGGGTGGCGGTGTAGCTCCCGGGCGCCGAGTAGGCCTTGGTGCCGCTCGCAGAGGTGCTCGTTGTGCCGTCACCGAAGTTCCAGTTGTAGGCCGTGATCGTGCCGTCAGGATCGCTGGAGAGCGAGGCGTTGTAGGAGAGGGTGCCTTGGTACTGAACCGTGGTCGGGGTGATGGTGCCGTTTGCGATCGGTGCTTGGTTGAAGCTTGTGCTCAGGGCGTAGGCACCGAGGCTTCCGTAGTCGGTGTAGCCCGTGCCGAGCGGGTCGCCCCACCCGACACCGTCGACCTCGATGGAATAACGGCCGCCGGCGAGGGACGGCACGGAGAGGGAGGGCGCGCCGAGCTTCTGCGGGTCGGAGGCGGCGACTTGAGAGCCGGCGCTGTTCAAAAGCCGAAGTCGGGCATCGAGGTTTGGATGCTCGTCCCAGAGCGACAGCGACGCTGTAAACGGACCGGAACCATCAAAGGTGAACTGGTCGATGTCGGCGGAGGTGTTGATCAGCCCCTTCACCGGTGTGGCCGGCGTGATCGGGGTTCCTGTGGCGAGCGTGTCGCCATGGTCATCGGGCTTGAGGTCGACCCCGTTCGCCGCGATCAGCGAGAGATCGTCCTCCTGCCGGTTGGCGTCGTCGTACTCCCCCTTCGACCACTGGACGATCGGGCGCCATGCAGTGGAGCCCATAATCGGACTCCAGTCGTCATGGCCCGCGTAGTAGGCCGCTCCCGAAGTGCCGTCGTGGCCGAGGGTGAACGTGTGCCCAAGCTCGTGGCTTGAGACATCGCCGTAGTACTTCGGCTCACCGTAGAGCGTGTCCGTGAAGGCCCACGCCGGGCCGAGGTAGCTGCCGGTGGCATCAAAGGCACCAATGATCGCCACCCCCGCGCAACCCGTGCACATCCCATGATTCGAATTGGAATACATGACCCGTTGACCAAATACCTGGTCGGCCGCATTCGTCCGCTCGAGGGCGGCGAGACCGGGGTTTGCAGTCGTGACGTTGACGTCCCACGGAGCGAAGTCTTCCGCTACCACGTGCCAGGCGGTCTGAATGATCTTCTGCTCGGCGATCGACAGCGTGGCGCTGTTGCCGTCGATGTCCCAGGGCGGAACCACGATCGGGGCGCCTCCCGTGTAAGTGGCATTCCAGTAGGTGTCGGTGACCGTGCCGCCGAGGAAGTCGAGGTAAATCGTTCGATTTGCACCGGGTTTGGAGCTGAGGTTGAACGTGGATCCTGGCACGAACGCTGCGGAATCGGTCTCACCGGTCCTGGCCTGGGGTGGGGCGGGTGGGGCGGGGTCGTCGTAGGTGAGGATGCCGTCCGGCGTGGCTTGCAGCGACGGATCGGTCGTGAACCGGTCGGTCAGCTCTGCCGGTGACAAACCGGCGTCACTGGCGGCCTGAGGAAGTCCGGCACCGAGGGCCTCGATGGCCTCATCCCCCGTCGTTGGCGCAGCGCTGGGGACCGGCTCGCCCTGCTGTGCGCCCGCTTCAGCGGGAATGACGACAAACGAGGTGGCGAGCAGCGCGAGCGCAGCCGCTACCGGGTAAATGCGCGGACTCATGCTGCCTCCGGGGTCGGTACCAGAATTCCGACCGCAACCCGACTGACGGGGCACGACCATCGGGTGAGGTTACTTCAGTAAGGGCCTCGGCGTGGCGTGGAGCAAATGACGAACTTACAAGTTCGGAAGTAGCAACCACTTGCCGAGTATCCGGGCCTTCCGTTCGGCGAACTCGGCGTCACTCAGCAGCCCGCGATCCTTCATGGTGACGAGTTCGCTCAGCAGTTCCACCGGGTCTCGTTGAGGGGGTCCGGGTATCGGCCGGGCGCCGGATCCGGCAGATCCAGGCCCGATCACCTTGGCGTCGTTCTGCTCGGCCATTGCGCAGCGATGGCTTGGGTGTCGGTGGTGGGTGCCCCGCTCGATGCCGACGCGAAGAGCTGCTGGATGAATTTGAACGGCGGGGGAGCTTGCGGTCGTAGTGTCGACCTATGACCAACTGGACGCCTCAAAGCTGGCTGGTGGGCGGGGGTCGAACCCGCACCCCCGGTGATCCGCTCAACGTGTCGCCAGAATTGGCGTCAAACTTTTATCTGCCCGACGAGCGGCTCTACAGCCGTACCCACGGCACCACCACCACCGATGCGCTCGAGGAGCTGGTGGGTGGTTTGGAGAAGGGCAGCGCGCTGGCCTTCGCCTCGGGGATGGCGGCCGCAGCGGCGGTGTTTGGCCGTCTGCCGGTGGGAGCCCGCATCGCCGCGCCAACCGACCCCTACCACGGTGTCGCCGGCATCCTCGCCGAAGGCGAATCCCAGGGCCGCTGGCACGTCGATCGACTCGATCAGGCAGACACGGCCGCTTGGCTCGATGCCCTTGCGGTCAGCGACCTGGTGTGGGTGGAGTCGCCGGAGAACCCGTTGATGACCGTCGCCGACCTCCCCGCCATCTGCGGTGCGCCGCGGCCGGAAGGCGCCCTGGTCGTCGTCGACAGCACGTTCGCCACCCCGCTACTTCAGCTTCCCCTCGACTATGGCGCCGACGTGGTGATGCACTCGGCCACCAAGTTCATCGGCGGGCACTCCGACCTGCTGGCCGGAGTGCTGATCACTCGTGACGACGACCTGTACGCCGAGTTTGTCGATCGTCGCCTGATCTACGGGGCCACCATCGGCGCCATGGAGGCCTTCCTCACCGTGCGGGGCGCACGCACCCTGGGGCTTCGCCTGGAGCGGGCCCAGGACAACGCCATGGAGTTGGCGTTGCGCCTTGATGCCCACGGCGGTGTCACCCGAGTGCTCTACCCCGGGCTGCCCGCCCACCCCACTCATGAGGTCGCCAAGCGGTTCATGGCCGGGTTTGGGGCGATGCTGTCGTTTGAGACAACCGGGGACGGCGACCACGCGGCCGACGTGTGCGCCCGAGTCGAGCTGATTAACCACGCCACCAGCCTGGGAGGCGTCGAGTCGACGATGGAGCGCAGGGCGGCCATCGCCGGGCAGGAACGCATCCCTCCCACCCTGATCCGACTCAGCGTGGGCTGCGAGAACGTCGATGACCTGTGGTCCGACCTCGTGGGGTCGTTGTAGCGATCGGCATGGGGGCAGCCGCCCGAATTGGGTACGTTATGGAGTCCAGGACTCCTGACCCACGCGGATAGTTGGTGCATGGGGGGTCAGGGGTTTTTGGTGGTGTAGGTGAGGGTGAGGTTGGTGCCGGGGTAGAGGGTTTGGGTGGCGGTGAGGTCGTCGCAGAGTGCTTGGAGTGCTCGGGTTCGGCGGGGGTTGGAGAGCGGTGCGATGGTGATGTGGAGCTTGTTGTTGTGGGTGTGGATGTCGGCGGGGCTGGTGAAGATTTCGTGGAGGAGGCTGCGGGCTTCGTGGTTGGCCCGGTTGTAGTGGGGGGCGAGGAGTCGGGCGAGGGCGGTTTCGGCGTTGTAGGTGGCCATGCGGATGGCGTCGTGGATGCGTTTGGTGTTGTCGTTGAGGCGGGCGGCAGCGGGGGTGATGTCGGTGACGGGCACGCGGACGGGGATGGCCCGTGCAGCGGTTTTGAGGTCGGCGAGTTCGGTCCGTTGGATGTCGAGGGCGTCGGCGACGATCCGGTCACCGGCTGGGGTCCGGCCGGGGCTGAGGTGTGCGCGGCCTTCGATGGCTTCGGCTTCGGCGAGCTCGGTTTTGGCTTGCCGGATGTGTTTCGCTGCCGCCTTTTTGGCCGGGTTGGGGACAGTCCGTTCCGGGTTGTCGCCGATGGTGGTGTAGGTGTCGAGCGCTTCGAGCCCGTAGTGGGCTCGCATGTAGCGAAAGAAGTTCTCTTGTCGCCAGCGGGAGAACATGGCGTATGCGAGTGGGGCGGGGTCGGGGTCGGTGCGTGTGGTGATGATCTGGGTTTGATGCCCGGATGTGGGGTCGAGGCGGACGATCTGACGGCAATCGAACCGGCGTTTGGTTTTGTTGTGGGTGTACGCGAGTCGGACGTCCCGGTCGGCGAGGAGGTAGGTCTGGGTCCGACCCAGATCGTCAACGAGTTGGTGTTCTGTGAACCGGTTACGGGGTTCTGGGGTGACCTTGTATTTGCGGTAGGTCGCGATGTCGAACCCGGCCGCGTCGAGTTGTGCGAACAGTGCCGGGGACCAGCCACCCCGATCAAAGATGATCGTCGGCCGCCGGTTGGGGCCGACCAGTTCGCGGATCTCGGTTGCGACCCGTTTCAGTTCGCCGACCAGCGACGCGCCGGGTTCGGCCTGCCAGACCAGGATCCCGTCCCCACGGCCATCTGAGATCCATGTGTCCAACTCGGCGGGCATCGACATCCGGATCCGTGCAACATGGGCTTTCGGGACTTTCGACTGGCCGTGGTAGGCGCGGACGTGCCCGTCGACATAGAACACCCCACACGCCTCAGGGTTGTTGTTGACATGCCGGTCAGCGAGCGCCTTGAAGAGCTCATCGCCGCGGTTCTGTTCACCGAGGGCGGCCATCCGTTGGCGGACCCGACGAACCTCCGGTGCCCGATCCAATCCCAACAATCTGCCCAAATCGACCGGGTTCAGGCGTGTCAGCCCCTCGGCTCTGGGTTCGCCGACCAAGCTGGCGAACACCAGGGTCAACACCAACGACCGCATCCCATAGAACGCCGCCTTCACAGGTTTGAACACGGTGTCCATCGCGTCCAACAGCCCGGTCGCCGCCAACGCCGGCAAGATCACCAACGCACCGGCCAACGGCAGGCTCGCACCCTCACAAATCACCGGTGCCGCTCCGGCCAGCGCGCCACGGCGGGCCGCTTGGCGTTCGGTCTCACGGCCCTCCGGGCGAGCCAACGGCACCAACACCCGCCCCGACCCCGACCCGGGTTCGGGTTCGGGTTCGGGTTCTGGTTCGGGGGTCTGTTTGGAGGCCAAAGCCCGACGGACCGTGTCAGTCGAAACACCGTGACGGTCAGCGATATCCCGCAACGATGCCCCGCCTGCGCGCTTGGAAACGATCGACTCGGCCATGTCATCGGTCAGCTTCCACGGGCCCTTCGGGCCCTTCGGTTCGTTGACCAACGCGCCGGTCCCGGCCTCCTTGTAGTCATTACGCCACCGCCACAACGTCGACTCGTTTAAACCCAGAACCTCAGCAACAGCACGCTGAGATGCGTGTTGGGCGTTCACCAACTGGACCGCCGCCAAACGTCTCGCCGAGTCGTCACCGGCCGCCCAATACCAGGCCGCCATCCCCCACAAGAACACCGACCCGGCACCATCCTCGTCGATCAGAACATCCACACCCGGTCCGACCGGTATCGACCCCCCAGGACCCATCGGCAACGGCGCCATGGCCCATTCCCTGCCTGAAACCGTGACCGCCATCGCACCCGCCAAACGCCGTGAACCCTTGCTCCTATTATCGCACTTATGCCGCGACAAAACAAGCCCAAACCCCCGCCACACCAACAAATCTCACCTCACCGGGTCAGGAGTCCTGGAGTCCGGAAGTTTGGTCCGGGTGATGATTCGGGTACCCCACTGGAGTACGAGATGGCAGGTAACGAGTTTACGGTCGTGCAAGAGCGGTCGGGAGGTGACGTGGTGTTGGTTCTTGATGGCGAGATGGATATGACGTCGGCACCCGTTGTGGAGGCTGCGGTGGATGAGGTGGCCCAGAATGGCGCCGACAGCCTGAGCTTCGACTTGAGTTCGGTGGGCTTCATCGACTCCTCGGGCCTGCGTTCCCTGTTGTTGGCACGCCAGCGCTTCGGTGACCGTAACGATTCGGTCACCCTGCGATCACCCCAGCATTCGACGGTTCGCCTGCTGGAGGTGGCCGGAGTGCTGGACCACTTCACGATTGAACCGAAGGACTGAGTCATGTTGGGCACCGACGAGATCGACGCGACCACGTTGGGGGAACGCAGCGTGCGCTCGGCCATCAACGGTCCCATCACGCTGGGCTTCCCCGCCCGGCCTCAGCCGGTTCGCCTGGCCCGCCTGGTGTCTGCGGCGGTGGCCGGGTCGGTTGACGCCTCCATCGATGACATCGAAGACCTGCGTATTGCTGTGGGCGAAGCCTGCGCCATCCTGGTGGGGCATGCGACGACGGACGGACGGGTGGAGATCACCATTGTGGTCGGCTCGGACTCCATGACCTTTGATTCACGGCTGACGGGCGGTCGTTGCGACGACCCCCAGGTGGACGAGTTGGCGCAACTGGTTCTGGGTTCGCTGGCCGACGACGTCGACTTTCGGTTGTTGGACACGGGCGCCTCGTTGACGTTCCGGTGGCCCCTCGCCGCCGCGGTCGACGCCGACGCGAACGTCGGATGACCAGCCGGGCCTCGGCGACCCGGTCGGAGCGCCGAAGCAGGGCCGAGCTGCGGCGGGCCGACAACGAGCAGCTACTCGAGTGGTGGATCGCAGACCGCGCCGACAACGTTCGAGCCGAGCTGGCCGAGCGTTACCAGCAGATGGCCCAGAACCTGGCCGCCCGGTTTGCCAATCGGGGCGAGAGCCGTGACGACCTGGCGCAGGTGGCCTCCTTCGGCATCCTCAAAGCGCTTGATCGCTACTCGCCCGACCGGGGCGGCAGTTTTGAAAGCTACGCGGTGCCGACCGCGGTGGGTGAGATCAAACGTCACTTCCGCGATCACGCGTGGGGCTCCAAGGTGTCGCGTGGCGTCAAGGATCTGATGCCCCGGGTGCGCCAGGCGGAGGAGGCGTTGACCGCCCGCCTGGATCGTAGCCCGACGGTGGCGGAGGTTGCTGCGGAGGCCGACCTCCCGGCTGAGACGGTGGACGAGGTGTTGGAAGCCAGACGCATGTTCCGGCCCAACAGCCTGGAGGGTCGTCCCGAAGGGGCACCCGACCCGGCGGTTGGTGATGTGGGCATTCAGCACGGCGTCGATCGCATCTTGGTAGAGGGTCTGCTTGAGCGGCTGCCCGACCGTGAGCGCACCATCTTGGAGATGCGATTTTTTGAGGAACTCAACCAGAGCGACATCGCCGAACGGGTGGGCGTCAGCCAAATGCATGTTTCGCGTTTGATCAAACGGGCATTAGAGAGGCTGGCAACCCTCGTGGAACGAAACGAATGACAAGATGAACCTGCTGATTTGTTCTCCGTCCTCGTTCAGCGACGTGTTCGAGCGGTTGTGTGAGTCCTACGACTGGGCCTGCACCTTGGTGGAGGCGTTCAACGACGGCCTGTTGAGCGAACACCAACTTCCCGACGGAACCCTGGTGATCAACCCCGAGAGCGACTGGCCGCTGCATCGCATCATGACCAGCGTTCGTCAGGCTGCGCCCGGGTCTCTGATCGCAGGCGCGTACGTGGATGACAGTGACGAGTCGCTGCTCAGTGGTGACCAGTTTCGAGGCTGGCTCTCACGGACGGTCCCCGGCCCCAACATCGACCCGGGCGCATGGGCCGACGGCTTTCAGTCGCTCCGACTGGAAGACGGGGGCACCCCGGCCGAGGTTCGCAGATGGGTGGTTGAGTGCCTGGTCGACTGGGGCCTCGATGAGCTGGTCATGGACGCGCAATTGGTCGCCTCCGAGCTGACCACCAATGCACTGACGTCGCGCCTCGCCGCCCAACTGGACGACCCCATCGAGGTGGAGGTGGCCCGGGTGCGTAACACGGTCTTGCTGTCGGTGGTGGACACCGCACCCACCTATCCCGAGCCGATCCCGCTGGCGGACGCTCGCATCACCGGTCGCGGGCTGCACATCGTGTCCGAGATTTCCCACTGGTGGGGCGTGACCGCCTGGGATGCATCGAAGGTGGTCTGGGCCGAATTGGCTGCGTGAACCCGAGGTTCGGGTTTGAGTTGGGACCGTCCGGGTATCCACCCGGGTACCAAACCAACCCAAACCAGGAGGGTCACCCATGAGCGAGCACGGTGAAGTGTCGGACGCCATCAAGGACGTGGATGCGGAGGCGGCCCACACCACCGCCCACGCCGATCGTGTGGCAACGCCCGATGAGGAACAGACGGCCGATGCCCAAAGTGGCGCACTGACCGACTCGGTGCGAGAGCACGAGAAGGACATGATGGAGACGGGCGCCAACGTGAAGGGCGAGGGCGCTGTGGAGTGACCGCCGCCCTCGATGCTGGCTCAGTGGGCAACCGGGCTGCGTCCGAGCGGCCGGCTCTACTACGATGGACGGCACTTGGAGAGGTGCCAGAGTCCGGTCGATCGGGCCTCCCTGCTAAGGAGGTGAAGGGGCAACCCTTCCGTGGGTTCAAATCCCACCCTCTCCGCTCGAAGGTGTCGAGAAGACGCCACAGCGAGCCCCTAAGCCATACGGCTTGGGGGCTCGCCTCGTTTTGGTGCCGGGCGACCTGCCAGGGAAGAGGGGTGGTTATTTCCAGTGTTGGCTGGATAAACTCGGCTCCCATGAGCAGCGCAACACAACTCGATAGAGAACGCGACCTGGATTCCCCTGAGGAGATCGCCGAAATGGTGCGTCGCTTCTATCAGGACGTGGCCCAGGACGACCTGTTGGGTCCCATGTTCAACGACGTGGCCCAGGTTGACTGGGCCGAGCACCTGCCCAAGCTGGCAGCGTTCTGGTGCCGTGCGTTGCTGGGCATGCCCGGCTATCAGGGCAACCCTTTTCGTTCCCATGCGCTGGTGCATGCTCAGGTGCCGTTCACCCCTGAGCATTTTCAGCGCTGGCTCGAGCTGTTCACCGAGACCATCGAGGGTGGGTGGCAGGGTCCCGGCCGTGATCGGGCGCTGGCGTTGGCATACAACGTGGCGCGCGTGCACAGCAACCAATTGCTGGGCGCTCCCGTGGACACCTCCGGCATCGAGCCGTCAACGGCGGCCTCCGAGCCGGTGGCCGCCACCATCGGCCCGTCCTCAAGCGCTGGAACAAACCGATGACCCCGGCGCAGGCGACCTCCACCACGAGGGCTCCCGGCACCGGGTCGGCCCCCCCGCTGGAAGATCTCACCACTCGCGCCAACGTGCACGACCTGGTCGTCGACTTTTATCGCGAGATCGTCTTCGACGAACTGCTGGAGCCGGTCTTTGACGAGGTGGCCGAAGTGGACTGGGCAAGCCACATCCCGCGGTTGATCGATTACTGGTGTCGCATCCTCTTTGGTACCAAGGAGTACGTGGGTCAGGTCACCGCAGTGCACCGGCACCTGCACTCGCTTGACGCCGTGCGACCCGAGCACTGTGACCGGTGGTACAGCATGTGGATCGCCGCGGTCGACCGCCAGGGTGCGGGCCCCACCTCCGATCATGCCAAGACCCACGCGGCCTCGCTGATGGCCGGCATGGCCAAGCACATATTTGGCTACGAATGGACGCCGCCCGAACCGGGCGACTCCCCAAACCCGTAGTGCGGGCACCGCATCGTCGGGGTGGTGGTTTGGCTAATCGGTCGAGGTGACGCGGCAACGCAGCACGCAGTGGGCGGTGCGCGGGTCGCGGGGCGACAATGACTCCACCTCGATGCCGCCGATGGCCTCGGCGGCGCCCTCGGCCAGACCCAGGTGAACGCCGCACACCGTGTCGGGTGAAACCAACACGGCCGATGCAAACGGGCACTCTCCCAAAACGATTTCCACCACATCGCCAGAGCCGGTCACCGTCGGGTCGAAACCCTGGTGCGACATTTGGGCCGCCAGGTCTTCAATGGGTCCGGCCGAGCCGCCGGCCGGCCGGTACTCCTCACGCCCGACTCGTCGGCCCAGTTCCACCGGTGTTTCGTTGGTGGCCAGCGCCTCGGCCAGCCACATGGACAGGCGTTCGTAGGGGCCCGTGACACCCCACCGGCTTTCGGCGGCGGGTGCCACCAGGTATTGCAGGCGGGGACGTCCTCGCCCGCTGGGTGCCGCGACCGACTCCTGCACCAGGTCCGCGGAAACCAGCTTGGCCAAGTGCTGACGAATGGCGTTGTGATTCAGGCCGAACTGCTCGGTCAGTGAGGCGACGTCACAGGGGCCGTCGGCAGATGCGATGGCGCGAAAGATCCGGTGCCGGGTGGGATCGCCAAGCGCTCTCGCCTGGATTTGAAGGTGGGGCATGAGGTTGAGAGAGTCCGATCAGGCGAACGACGAGCAGCTGTCGTCGCACGCGGCTGGGATTCACTCTAGCGACTGCTGGAGAAAATGGAAGTACCTCACAGCGACTCGACAGGGAATAATTCTGGGGTACACTAGAGATATGGTGAACCCCTCGAAGCCCGGACAACCTCGGCCCGATGCCGATCGTCCGTCCCATCCGATGGGAGCGTCCCTGCTCGTGGTCGGCGGGGTCACCCTGCTGATCATCGTGCTGGCCGTGCTGAGCGTGTACTGATGGCCGACACCGTTTCGGTTGACGTTCGGGAGAGCGGATCGGGTTTGGACGGCGCCGCGGCGCCGTCCAAACCCACTCGTCGTCCTACCAAAGCCCGATCGCCGCTTCGCTCGGTGGCCCTGCCCAGCGAACACGGCGGTTGGGGGCTCACCCTCGAGCCGGTACTGCTTGGCCTGCTGGTGGCGCACAGCGTCGCTGCGTTGTGCCTCGGCCTGGCGACGGTGCTGGCGTTTCTGGCCCGTACCCCGCTGAAACTGGCTGCCGTCGACGCCCGTCGTGGCAGAACGCTCGACCGTACCCGCCTGGCGCGCAAGGTGGCGGCTGTCGAGATCGTGGCGCTGGTGGCCTTGTTGGCCGTGGCATTCGCCACCGCGACGCCCGGTTTCTGGTGGCCCATCCTGGGCATCGCACCTTTGATGGCCGTCGAACTCTCCTACGACATCCGCTCTCGAAGCCGCCGCCTGGTGCCCGAGTTGGCCGGTGCGGTTGGCATCGCCGGCATGACCTCGATGATGGTCCTGGCCGGCGGCCGCAGCACCTCGGTCGCATTGGGGTTGTGGGCCATCCTCGCCGCCCGGGCGATCGCCGCAATCCCCACCATCCGCGATCAGGTCATGAAGCTGCACGGTCGACCGGCCCACCCGGCGCTCCCGTTGATCGGTGACGTCGTTGCGGTGGTCGTAGTGGTCGTCGCTGCTGTGGCCGAACCGCTGGTGATCGTGGGGGCCGTGGCCGTGTGCGCCGCCATTGCCCTGCAACGTGCGCTCATCGCATGGGTGCCCACGGACCGGGCCGTCGTGCTGGGTATCCGCCAGACCATCATGGGCGTGTCGGTCGTGTTGGCCACCGCGCTCGGAGTGTTACTTGGCTGACGCGATCCGTCCGCCTGCGAAGCAAGCAAACCCCAAGTGAGGAGCGATCCCATGTCCAGTACCGCCACCGCCACCCAGGAAGAACTGCCCACCGACCCGCCTCTGGGCGCTCTCGTCACCGCCAACCCGGCGGCGGCCAGAGTGCTGGAGCGTTTTGGGCTGGACTACTGCTGCGGCGGGCAAACCCGTCTCACCGTGGCATGCCTGGAGGCCGGGGTCGACCCCGACGAGGTGCGGGCTGCGGTCGCCGACCTGGACGTCGCTTCCGACGTTGAGTGGGCCGACCTCGAGCCGGTCGAACTGATCGCTCACATCCTGGAGACCCATCACACCTACCTGTGGGATGAGTTGCCGGCACTCGAGGCGCTGGCAGCCACCGTTGCGTCGGTTCATGGACAGCGACACCCCGAGCTCATCGAGGTGGGCGCCCTGGTGGCCGAGTTTCGGGCAGAGCTCGAACCTCACATGGCTCGTGAGGAACGAGCGCTGTTCCCCATGATCGGTCAATTGGTTGACGGCACGGGTCCTGCGTCCGCCGCCGACCTGGAGTCGGGCCCGATCGCCGCCATGCGGACCGAACACGATCATGCAGGCGACCTGCTTGCCCGTATTCGTCAACGCTCGTCCAATTTCGAACTGCCGGCCGACGCATGCGCCAGTTACACCAGCCTGTACCAACGGCTGGAGGCAATGGAGAACGACACCCACCTCCACGTTCACAAGGAAAACAACGTGCTGTTCGAGGCGGTTCCCGGGTTGTAGCCCGGCCGGCCGGACCGGCGCCGAAAACGGCTGGGGGCCCCGGGCCGATCAGAAGATCGCGCCCGGGGCCCTCAAACACCGGCATCCACCAAACGACTCTTTGCCGGGCATAGCCTGACATTCAATCGTTTCGATTCATCGCCCGTCGCATCCCTGAGGTGCGGCGGGCGATGCCCTTTTCGGAGGTTTGCGGCCTTTCGGCTTTGCTCCCCCTATGTGGCCCGTCCGCCCGTGAGAGCTTCAAGGCCGCCCGCTCCGATCCGAAGGTCGGGGCGGTGGCGATAGTCCGGTGTCCGCACAGACTCGTCAGCGGGTCCATCCGGTCCTGGTGGGCCGAAGCCTCCAGATCCACCTCGGCGCCGAGGCGCTGCTGGTGTTGTCCGTTTGGAGCGCCGACGTTCCGTGTGGAAGGAACACTGTGCGCCCTTCAAGAACGTACGTCAACCGCTCAGTTCGCAATCCCCAAGATGTCCCCAAAGATTCCTGGTTGTCCCCCGCGAATGCCTGGTTCTCCACCGCGTTCCGCACAGTTCGTCCACAGCGGTGGGCTTCCGGGCAAATGCTACGGCCGGCCGTAGGCTGGCGGATGTGAACGCAGCAGAGTTCGGTCGGCCATCGCCCGACCATCCGGCACCGGGCACCATCGGTGCGTGGATGGTGGCGGCGCTGAGTGAGGCCCATTCGGCGCTGGAACACGGTGACGTGCCGGTGGGTGCGGTGGTGGTGATCGACGGACGGATCGTTGCCGCCCGCCACAACGAGCGAGAGCTCACCGGCGATCCGACCGCGCACGCCGAGGTGTTGGCCCTTCGGGATGCGGCTGCCACCCGCGACGGTTGGCGCCTCAGCGACGCCACGCTGGTGGTCACGCTCGAACCCTGCCCCATGTGTGCCGGCGCGGCGCTGGCCGCCCGGGTGGGGTCGGTGGTGTTTGCGGCCCCCGACCCTGCCGGTGGGGCTCTCGGCTCCAGCTACCACGTTGGCTCAGATCCCCGCCTGGGCTACGAGTTTGATGTCGTATCCGGGCCAGGAGCCCTGGAGTCGGCCGAGTTGCTTCGAGCATTCTTTGGGGACCGCCGGGCCTGAGGCCGCCGCGCTGCATCCTGCTGATCGCCGAGCCTGAGGCGCGGTCAACCTTGGAGTTCGATGAGAACCGTCGGTTTCTCACGTGGCTCCAACCTTGACTGCTCATGGTTGTGCATGCCCCGAAGAGTTCGGGGCACCAGAGAGAGGCACGACATCATGAGAACGGCATCCCCCAACCACACCGCCCCATCGGGCTTCAAGAAGTGGGCGGCCGCAGCGCTGCTCGCCGGTGGCCTCGGCGTCACCGGGCTGGCCCTTGCAGGCCCGGCCTCCGCCCAGGACAACACCTCAACCACGGCCAAGACCGAACAGACCCAACCCACACAAGCCGACGCAGGCACCGCCTCGAACAAGGTGGGCGATCAGGCGGATCGCCCGCCCAAGGACGGCAGGGGCGGGCCCGGTTTGGAGGCCGCCGCCAAGGCGGTCGGCATGTCGGTGGACGACCTCAAGTCCGAACTGAACCAGGACACCTCGCTGGCCGATGTCGCCAAGGCACACGACGTGGAGGCGAAGACCGTGATTGACGCCATGGTCACCGATGCGAAGACCCATATTGCCGAGCAGGTCACAGCCGGAGACCTCACCCAGGCGCAGGCCGACAAGCGTTTGGCCAACGTCACCGAGCGCATCACCGAGCGGGTGAACACCGCCGGGCGGCCCGAAGGCCATGGTGGGCCCGGCGGATGCGACAAGGACGGTGCGCCGCCGGCCGATGGTGAGGCACCAGCCAAGGGCGATGAGGCCCCCGCTGACGCTCCGGCCAAGAGTGACGACTCGTTGGCAAGCACCACTGCCGATGCACCAACCACACAGGGACTTGGCGCCATCGTCGGCTGATGGGCTGAACCTCCATACCACCAGCAGCAACAGTGACCTCGGCCAGGCCGGATGCGAACCCCTCCGCATCGGGCCTGGCCGAGGCGCGTGTGCTGGTGCCGCTGAACACTCGGTTTCCGGGGTGCTTCGGCCGTGCTGCGATTCCCAGTGTGAACGGGACGAGACGCCCGACTAACATCACGGACGGAGAGTTGCCAGAGCGGACGAATGGGACGGTCTCGAAAACCGTTGAATGCGCAAGCATTCCAAGGGTTCGAATCCCTTACTCTCCGCCACTACAACCCATGGGGCGACTGGGATGTAGCCTATTTCACCATGTACTGGATTGCGCCGCTGAACTCTATTCCCTCGGAGTTTTGGGTGGTTCTTCCATGGCCAGAGCATTAGCGGAGTGTCCGATTCCCGCTAGGACCCGCTCCGTCACCGTAAGTTGGACCACTGGCGCGGACCACTCCGTGGGTGTTGGTGCCGAGAAGTCATCCGGCACTTCGTCGGCAGCCTGTGCCTGGCTCGGTGAGGTGGTTTGTGTTGTCGGACGCGTTGAAGCTGGCGCTTGCAGTGGTGTTGGTTGACCGGGGAGTGGTTCAGGCGGCGGTTCGGTATGGGGTGCCCCGAGGATTTCGGACAGTGGGTGATTGATA
This sequence comes from Candidatus Microthrix parvicella Bio17-1, assembly GCF_000299415.1. Lineage (NCBI taxonomy): Bacteria > Bacillati > Actinomycetota > Acidimicrobiia > Acidimicrobiales > Microthrixaceae > Candidatus Neomicrothrix > Candidatus Neomicrothrix parvicella. The sequence goes on along the minus strand of NZ_AMPG01000001.1, from coordinate 1,611,761 downwards.
ACATCCACTGACACAAAGGAATCCAATATGGTACGCAAACGAACAAAATACTCTGACACTTTCAAGGCCGAGGCCGTGAAAATGGTGATCGACGGTTCCCGGCCGATCGCCACGGTCGCCAACGAGTTGGACATCAACCCGGGCACACTCGGTGTGTGGGTCAACAAGTACCGTGATGCCCACCCGATCGAGGAGGACCCTTTGACCCCAGCCGAACGTATCCAATTCTGCGAACTCCAAGCCGAGAACCGGGAACTCCGAATGAAAAACGAGTTCTTGGGAAAAGCGGCGTCCTTCTTCGCCCAGGAGTATCGGTGATCTCGAAGTACGAGTTCATCGACGGCGAGAAGGCGAACTACCCGGTCACCAAGATGTGTTTATGGGCGGGCGTGTCGAAGTCCGGCTACTACGACTGGCGGAAACGTCCGCTGTCAGCAACCGCGGAACGACGCGAGGAACTGGCGGTCGATGTCCGCAAGGTCTTCGATGCATCCGATGGCACCTACGGGCACCGTCGGGTCCATGCCGAGCTGGGCCGCAAGAAGATCGCTGCCGGCCTTGAACTGGTCCGTCGGGTGATGGTCGAGGGTGACATGGTTGCCTGTCAGCCCAGGCCATACAGGCGAACGACCGACCCTGACGGCACGCCGAGCACGGCGGACTTGGTCGACCGGGACTTCACCGCCGCGGAGCCGGGCGTGAAGCTGGTCGGTGATATCACCTATATCCGCACGTGGGAAGGGTGGGTGTACTTGGCGACGGTGATCGATTGTTTCTCGAAGATGGTGGTCGGGTTCGCGATGGCCGACCATATGCGCACCGGTCTGGTGACCGACGCGTTGCAGGCCGCGATCGACGCTGGCGGCATTCAGTCGAATGCCATATTCCATTCGGATCATGGGGCGCAGTACACCTCTGAGGAGTTCAAAGCGTTCCTTGCATCAAATGACATGGTTGGGTCGATGGGTAAGACCGGGGTGTGTTGGGATAATGCTATGGCGGAATCGTTTTTTGCTTCGTTGAAGAACGAGTTCGTTTATCGGACAGTGTTCCCGACACGAAGAAAGGCTGTTTCGGGTATTGCGCATTGGATCGAGATTTGGTATAATCGTTCCAGGCTTCATTCGGGGATCGGTTACCGGACACCGGTTGAAGTGCATGACAGCTATCGCGACGAGACACGGGCAGCGTAAGGGCTGCCACAGATCACTGTCCGAGAAACGCGGGGCTCACCAGTATTCGCTGATGAGTCCAGCGCAGGTGGTGTGACGTTTGATCGGTTGGCCTGTGCCGATCGGGATGACGTCGGCACTGTCGTTGGGTGCTCGTTGGTGGAGTCCTCGGTGAGGGCGATGGCTGTTGTAGTGCTCGACGTATTCCTCGAGCAGCTGTCGGAGTTGGTATTCGTTCCAGATGATCGTTCGGTCGAGGAGTTCATGACGAAGAGTCCGGACCCATCGTTCGGCGTAGGCGTTTGCTTGAGGTGACCGTGGTGGTGTTCTGATTGCGGTGATCCCGGAGCCGGCGAGGACTGCGTCGAAGGATCGGGTGAATTGTCCGGCACCGTCACGGATCAGAAATTTGAACGGGTGATGTTCACCGAGCTTCATCATCAGGTTGCGGGCGGCTTGGGTGGTCCAAGAGCCGGCTGGGTTGGCGGTGATCCCCTCAAGGTGCACCTTCCGGGAGCGAACAGAACGTGGAACCTGCGTAGGAATGCGTTGTCGACACAAGCGAAGTCGGTAGCCAGGATGGCTTTCGACTGGGAGCGGATGAACTCTGACCACGATGGGCCGGTTCGGTCGCGTGTCGGGTCGATCCCGGCGGTGCGGAGGATCTTCCAGACGGTCGACGCGGCGAGTTTGTGACCGAGCCGTGCGACCTGGCGTTGCAACACGAGGATCTGGTGACGGAGCGCAAGGATCTCAGCGTCTCGGGAATCACCGGCCGCAAATACCCAGCCGATTCGTGTGAGAACGAGGCGTGCAAGCGAGGGAATCAGATCCGCAAGACATCGACGCTACCGATCTCGACGAACACCCAAAATTCTCAGGACCACAGTGCGGATGACTCCTCGGCGCCTGAAGGGTCGATGGGGCCCGTAGTCTGTGGTCATGGCCGTTCCTGCTCTCCAAGAGCTACGAGTTCGCCGTGAGGAGATCCTCGGGTTGGCTGCGGCGCGTGGGGCTCATCGTGTACGGGTGTTCGGATCGGTAGCTCGTGGCGACTCAACCCCCACCAGCGATGTCGACTTCCTGGTCCAACTGGACGACGAGCGCGGGCTGTTTGACCTTGGGGGGCTGCTCATGGATCTCCAGGAGCTCCTCGGTTGCGACGTCGATGTCACCACCGAGGCGGGCCTTCGGCCGCGCGTGGCCGACCGGGTGTTGGCCGACGCTGTTGAGCTGTGAGAGAAGACAGCGATCTCGTACTCGACATGATCGAGATGTGCGACCTGATCCTGGAGCATGCTGCGGATCCGGACCGTATGGAGGTGGACCCTGTCGTTCAGGCGGCCGCGCAACGATGGATCGAGGTGCTCGGCGAAGCTGCCTCGAAAATGTCCGCCGAGGTCAAGGCGGCGCATCCGGAGATCCCGTGGCGAGACATCGTCGGCACCCGAGTGATTCTGGCTCATGCGTACTTCCACATCGATCCGGCCGTCATCGGTCAGGTGATCAGCGCTGACGTCCCGACGCTTCGCCGGCAGCTCGACACAGTCCTCGCTGACCTCGCCGACGGCTGACGGCCGGGACGCCTGTTGGCGCCGAAAGGCCATCCGGCAGCGACGGAGTTCGTTGACGGACTTGTCAGCGCAGCGAATGCGTCCGTACTGGGCGGAGCCGGAGCCGACCGCGCCAATGCTGCGCCGCCAGCCACGTCGATGTCCGCATGTGTCCATGTTCGCACTGCTGGGGGTGTGGGCGGCTTGGGTAGTTGGCGCAACCGCCCGGGTGCCGTCTTGGCCATGAGAATGGCCATGATTGGAACCCTCAATGAGGCTACGAAACCCCTCGAAATTGCCAGGAGGTCGCGGTTGCTAGGGGTTTTCGAGGGTACAGGAGGGCTGTGCAGCCGTCTCGAAAACCGTTGAGCACGCAAGTGTTCCAAGGGTTCGAATCCCTTACTCTCCGCCACCAACATCCCTACGGGGAACTGGGAAGTAGCCGATTTTGGCGGTTGCGAACTCAGTCGAAATCGTGCCTCTTTTGGTGTCGCATCCCATCTGCCATCCCATCCAACGGTTGGGTCTGACAGGGTGGCACACGTGTGCGGGTCACTCAGAAAGCTGCCATCAGGGTCCTGGGAGATCCGACTTTTCCTAGGCACTGACGACACCGGAAAGAAGCGATACCGGTCAAAGTCGGTGAAGGGTTCCAAGCGGGAGGCTGAGCGCACGATGCGCCAGCTGATCGCGGAGATTGAGGCCGGTCGTGTGGAGTCCGGATGGTCCGATCCGACGCTCACAGTCGACCGACTGCTGGAGCGCTGGCAGGCGGCGAATGTCAACGACTGGAGCCCGACCACCGCCCGAGACCACCAACGGACAGCCGAGGGCTGGATCTCACCACACCTCGGCACCGTCAGGATCAGCCGGCTGACAGTCGAACGCCTCGAACGCTTCTACCAAACCCTCCATACCGAAGGCGGCAAGGCTGGCCGCCCGCTGTCGGCGCAGTCGGTCAAGAAGGCCCACAGCATCCTCAGAGCAGCCCTGTCCGCAGCTGTTCGCTGGCAGCTGATCCCCAACGACCCGGCGGTCATCGCCCACACCCCACGAGTCGAGCCCCATCAACACAACGTCCCCGACCTCGACACGGTGGCGGCGATCATCGAGGTGGCCGACCCGAGAATGGCCGTCATCATCCGGCTGGCGATCGCTACCGGCGCCCGCCGAGGTGAGCTCGGCGCGTTGAAGTGGTCCGATATCGACTACCACAAACGGCTGATCACGTTCCAACGTTCGGTCGTCGATGGCGGGCCGGCATCGAAGGTGAAACCAACCAAGACCCGCACCACCGGTATCGTGTCTGTCGGTGAGGCCACGGTTGCTTCGATCGAGACATGGCGGGCCCATCAGACAGCAGTCTCGGAGAAGGCTGAGTTCGGCCCGCTCGACGACGACGGGTGGGTGTTCCCATCCCAGGACTGGGGTCATCCGATCTCGCTCAACCAGATCACCTACGACTGGCGCACCCTCGCGGATGCCCACGGACTCGACGGTGTCCGTTTTCATGACCTCCGCCATGGAACGGCCACACATCTCATCGCGAATGGTACCGACGTGCGCACCGTCGCCGGACGCCTCCGTCATGCCAGCCCAACCATGACACTCGACGTCTACGCCGCCCGAACCACTAAAGCCGACCAAGCCGCCGGACAACTCATCGACGACCTGCTGGACAACCCATGACCAGCCGTCGATTCCACCGCGTTGGCCATTGGCCGCACGTTGGAGGAACGAGCCTGTTGGCCGTCCCATCTCACATCCCATCCAAATGCTGATTTGTGTCCGTGGGGCTCAAAACCCCCGAAACTGCGCGGTGGCGACTCGATCACCGGAAGGCCGGTGCGAATAGAACGGTTTTCTGGGGGGATTCTTGGGTGTCGGCGGGTACACCGCTGACGTGACCGTCAGTGTGGCTTGGTACCCCCCATTTGGTCAGTCCCTCCGCTGGCGTAACCGTCACCCCGCTGTCAGCAACAAGCTGAGTTCGGGCCTGGCGGGCACTGCGATCAATCGGCTCCGGGAACGGAGTCAGCCCGGAAGCCATCACCGCTCGATGATCCACAGCCAACGCCCTCAACCAGTGCCTCGGCCCGACGGATCCCTTCGCATACCTGAACATCGACTTCGCCGCTCCCGAAGTCGTCGAACGACGAGTCCGTCGTGATCGTCACGGTCTTCCCGTCGAATTCGTGCCGGACCGGGACTGGGTCGCCCTCAGTCGTGGAGAACACGACGTCCCAGACGACGGGACTGCCAGCTTCGAACTCGGTCATGAAGCAGTCAGTGCCTTGCTTGGCGATCTGATCATCGAGATCGTTTGAGAGCGATGTTGCTGGGCAAGGTTTGGATTGTTCGCCAAACACCTTCGACCCGTCGGCCCTCGATCCGCCAGCGCCACACCCGGCAGTCAGAACGCACAGTCCAGCCACGGCAACAACCAACGGGAATTTCATTCAGGGAAGGTACCAGCCTCGCCGTTCATGCCAACTGGCTGTCAGCTCATATGGCTCGGCTCAATCGAGGCCGGACCAAGATCCCTGCACCTCCAACAACTCACCAACGATTGGACCTGTTCGGTTCTCCATGAGCCGATCCATGCGCCGGTGTTGGTACGGTCGACGCGATGGGCCGAAGCCAACTCAAACATAAGCGCGGACGTGTACGCCGCCCGACCGTTCTTGAAGCGTTCGGATCTACGGCCCGGCCTGGAATGATGCGACGATCAACAAGACGAGCAGTGAGCGCGTGCGCCGTTCTCTTCGTGGCCTTTCTGAGCGGATGCGGCGAAGAGCACTCGCCGGACGACACCAACCCCGATCCGGGCGCGGTCTCACTCGACGTTGTGTTCGACTCTGGCCCTCCTATCCAGGTTGCGATGGCACCAAAGGGCGGTGGTGTTCTTGTCGGTGGAATAGTCGAGGCTGCGGTCACTACCGGAGCCTGTTCCGTAGATTCTTGTGAGCGTTCAAACCAACCGAGCCTGTCGGGCTCCTACGGGATCTCCATCGGATTCATCACCGACAGTGCTGGCACCGATCTGCTGCACGTCCTTACATGCAGCACTGACATCGAGCCATGTCCGCCTGTAGACCTATCGGTGGAGTTGTTCCAGGCTGGCGGTGACTATGCACCTATCGCTGTCATCCCACTGAAAAACTATGGGCTGATGGGGTCGAATCCCGTTGTGAACGGCACCATCCGAGGCGAAGGGTCGCCGGTGGTGACCGTCGCCGACGAGGTATCGATGAGTTCGATGGTGTTCGTAGTCGACACGGACGAGGGGACGTTCACCGACAACGACGCGAGCGGCGGGATCGTTGCCGTTTCTCCGGCGCCAGATGGTTCGGTCGTCATGGCAACCAAAAAGGTCGATGTCAGTGTCACCGTCGGCGGCGGTCCCGTTGCCCCAGTTCCAGCGCAGCCGCTACCAAGCTTGACTGTGCCCGAAGGCGTGTCAGGATCGAGCGGGTCGGGCGGCAGTTCCCTCGAACCCGGCGGCACGGAAGGACCACCGACCGCCGAAATTGAGATCCTTCGACTCGACACCACCAACGATCTCGGTGTCGTCAGGACAATCTCGGAGGCGTCTCCCTCCACCCAGTTCCTTGCAACACCAGATGGCTTGAACCTGATTGCCACGGGCGACACGATGGCCACGGATGCCGTGACCGAGAAGGAAGTCAGCAGCCTCGCTGAACGCCCTGCAACAGAGGCATCTACGATCACCGCCCAGTTCTGCGCAGGGTCGGTGCCAGGCGCCCTCCTTGTCGATACAACTCAGGTCCTACCGAACCCGCAGTCAACAACACTGTCGTTCAGCGTTCCCGCCGGTGAGATGCTGAGCATTGCCACCTTCGAACAGACTGGCCTTGTGTCCCCCAATGCCGCATGTGCCGTGGGCGACCGTGTTTTCGCGGTGGTAGCCAGAGCGCCAACGAACCCGAGCGACACCCCCAACCAAGAAGAGCGCAGCGGAGCCGTTGAACTCATGGTTCTGTAGGCCCACGGCCCAGGGGGGCGAAGATGCAGCGCATCACGAGACCCTTCGTGCGGAGGCCCTCGTCGCCAACTGTGGCGACCCAATCCCCCTCGCGCTGACAAGCCGCTCACAGAGCGAAAGCACCCGGCGGGCCACGGCCATGGGTTAGTTGCAATACCGTCCAGTTAGGGTCACATTGGTGTAGTTTGGGTGGATGCCACGTGCTGGACAGTTGAAGCCCGAGTCGGATCGTCGTTTGTCGGATTTGGTGTCGGTGGGGGTGTTGATGAGGGCGTTCCCGCCAGATGCTGTTGATCGGGTGATCTTGGAGGCGGGTGCGAAGGAGCAACGCCACCGGGCGTTACCGGCGTGGGTGATGGCCTATTACTCGATGGGCATGGCCCTCTACGCGGACGGCTCGTATGTGGATGTGTTGGCGTTGTTGACCGACGGGTTGTCGTGGACTTCGGGGTGGGAGGACGCCTGGAAGTTGCCGACGAAGTCGGCGATCTCCCAGGCCCGTCAACGTCTTGGGTCCGCGCCGGTGGAGCAGTTGTTCCGTCAGGTGACCGGCCCGCTCGCAACGGTTGATACGCCGGGGTCGTTTTTGGCTGGCCGTCGTTTGGTCGCGATTGATGGGACCACGTTCGATCTTGATGACAGCCCGGCCAACGACGGGTTCTTTGGGCGGCCGGGGGTGAACAAAGGCGAACGGTCCGCGTTCCCCCAGGCCCGGGTTGTTGCGGTCGCTGAGTGTGGCACCCACGCGATGTTCGACGCGGAGATCGGTGTGTACTCGGCTGGTGAACGCGAACTGGCCGGGCCGTTGATCGACCGGCTGGCCCCGGACATGATGCTGCTCGCAGATCGCGGTTTCTACAGTGCTGCGTTGTGGCAACAGGCCGCATCGACCGGTGCGGATCTGTTGTGGCGGGTCTCGAAATCGATCAAACCCCGCCCGGTTGAGGAACTCTGCGACGGGTCGTGGGTCGTGGAGATCCGCCCACCGAAAACCCCTGGGATCAGCCGGGGCAAGGCGTTCCGGGTTCGGCTGATCGATTACACCGTCGACAACCATACCGGCCAAGAACCCTCGGAGATCCGGCTGTTCACCACCGTGATGGACCCGGGCGACATCGGAGCCCAAGAACTCGCTGTGGCGTACACCCAACGATGGGAGATCGAAACAGCTTTCGACGAGTTGAAAACCCATCAGCGCGGAGCGAGGGTGGTCCTCCGGTCGAGGTCGCCGGACATGGTCCACCAAGAGATCTGGGGGCACCTGTGTTGCCACTACGCCATCAGAACGTTGATGTGTGAAGCCGCCCACCACGCCGGCCGAGACCCGGACCGGGTCTCTTTCGTTGCTGCCATCAACATCGCTCGTGCCACCATCGCCCAACCGGGCGACTTTCCCCCCTCAGCACACTGAAAGCCGCTGGACCCAAGCAATCCGCAGGCTCGCCCACCGGCTCAACCCGCCCCGACGGCTCCGCACCAACCCACGGGTCGTCAAACGCAAATACGTCAGCTGGCACGTCAAACGCGTCCGCCACGCACTCTGGCCCCAACCCGACGGTCCACCCCTCATCACCATCCTCCCTTAACTGGACGGTATTGGGGTTAGTTGTAGGTGCCCAGAACGATCAAACCCAGAGGCGTACCTTGCGGCAGGGGCCTCGGGGAGTTCTCCCCATGATACCGGGGCTTCGCTGGCTGCAGGTGTTGAGCGCCCCACCCATCCCACCGTTGAGGTGCCATGCCCTACACCGATTTTCGTTGAAGCACCACCACCGCTGCGACAACTACCAGCGCAGCGGCGACGGCGATGAGCCAGGGAGCAACCGTTCTCGACGCTTCTGGGTTGGGCTGGTCTTGGCCGACGGTCGTTGACTCCGGTGGTGGCGGAGCCGGTTTGGGTGCGGTGGTGGATGGGGGCGTGATTGCCGGTGCGTCGCTGATCCGAAGCCTCGGCTCAACGTAGGGAATGTTCGGAGCGGTCCCGGTTTTTCGTGCGTGCAGTTGGGCGTCGCCCGGCGATGCGTCGGCGGGGACAACCATCTGCACTTCAAATCCGTACTGTTTGTCTGCGTCAACGGTCCCCAGCACCCATTCTGTGTCGTCTTGGGTGAGGATGATCTCGATGTCGGTTGTCGGGCGACCTAGCGCCCCTTCGCCGTTTGGTGGCGGACCGGTGTCGTAGCAGTTGTCACCCCACGCTTCGCCGGTCACGGTCACTTCGCCACCTCGATCCACATCCTGAGGGCTGAACGACATTGATGGGCCCGAACAGTCGGCGGAAGCCGGGGGTGCGGAAACCAGACCGGCAGCCATCATCCCGACAAGGGAAGCGAACACGCCAAGAAGACGGCGTTTGCCGGGTACGGCGCTGCTGGTCATCGCAGGCATCCTCTCCTGGAAGCAGTGCCCGCCGAGTACCGCCTCCGCTAAGACAGCGGCGGTCACGCGCCGCGACAGCACGGGTATGCGGGCGTGACGGTCTCCGACTCGTTGCAGCGATCCCATACTTACTCCGACGGCCGCCGAGCCGCTCGAGTTCCCCAGAATTTGGTCGATTCCAAATTTGCGCCCGCCGGCACTGCCGGCCCCGCTGACCTCGACCGGCACACCGCTATCGCAGGCACCGTCGTACGTGGCGAACGCCTCGTCTCACCAATCTGAGGCCACAACCCACTACCTCAAGACGTGCTCATCGCATTCCTCGCCTTCGTCGCCCAGGTCAGTCCTGCCGGCTACTGGTCGTGCTCGCAGTCCCAGAGGCAGGGGCGGTTGTGGGTCATGCTGGAGTGGTGAACGACGCAGAACGGCCGGGGAGCACCAAGTGAACGAGCCGGTCTACCTGTTCTCGCGGATCGCGTTCCGCCATGACATCGACGAGGCCGACACCCTTCACGCGCTCCGAAACGCGATCGGCCAGTGGCACCTCGATGCCGAACCACCGGACCGTCCCGACGTCCGGCTATTGAGCATCGGCCCGGCCCGAAACGGGCAGCTACTGGAAGTCGCGGTGATTCCGTCGCATACTTCACATCAAGTGATCCACTCGATGAAGCTCCGCCCGAGCACACGGGCCCTGTTCCTATGAACACCAAAACCGCGCCGACACCCACCCCAGAAACACCGCTGTACACCTACGGCGACTACCTCGCCGACACCGACGGGCACCTCTACGAACCCACCGGCACCGCAGTGATCGTCGACGGCAAACACGCCACCATCGCAGCGATCGAGGCCGAAGCCGACGAATACACCAAACACGGATTCGGTCCCTACACCACCCGCACCGCCAGCTGACCACCCCAACACGGGTCCTCGGCTATCTCACATACGGTGGAACCTGCTTGATGTGAGAGGTTTGTCGCGGACACGGGTTGTGAACACATCGTGCTGCGGCCCTCCCCGATCCGACGTCATTGTCAGAAGTCGGGTGGGCCCGCCACGCGACGTTGCAGCCAGCGGCGTAAAATGAGGACCCCATCCCTGGCCTGCTCGGATTGTTTGGACTGTGGTGCTCCGTGCGGTGCCCACGATCACGCAGATCTCTCAGAGCTGCTTGCTGAAATCCCTAACCTTGGGTTGAGCTGGGGCCTCCCATCTGGTCTGTGTTGGCGTGGACCACCCATGGGGACTCTGGCGGTCTTCGACAGCGGCAAGCCCTCGGGAAATCGACTCCCGTCTGCAGCGACGCATCGTCGTGGTGTTTGGCCATGAAATTGGCCATGATTGGAAGCCTCAATGAGGCTATGAGACCCTATAGAATTGCCAGGGCTCCGCGGTTTCTGGGGGTTTTCGGGGGTAGAGGAGGGCTGTACAGCCGTCTCGAAAACCGTTGAATGCGCAAGCATTCCAAGGGTTCGAATCCCCTACTCTCCGCCACTACATCCCATGGGACGACTGGAAAGTGGCCGGTTTCGCCGTCATTGGACTGCGCCGCTGAACTCGATTCCCTCGGAGTTTTGGGTGGCTCTCTCATGGCCAGAGGATTCGCTGAGTATCCGATTCCCGCTAGCACGCGCTCCTTCACCGCAATTTGAGCCACTGGCGGGTACCACTCCGTTGGGGCCCCATCACGCCTGCGTTGGTTCCCTCGGACCGGGCAGCCAGACCTCTGTCACCACTGCGGATAGCGCGTAGGAGCTACACCTCGTGATGGGACTCACCCTATGGCGGCTGCCCATGTCTCCGATCTCTCCCCGCTCGAGAGTTTGGTCGGACTGGTTGAACGTCGCATGTGGCTCCCAAAGGGGTTGCCACATCCGCCAGGCCAGGGGATACTTGGGAGTGCCAAAGGCACGAGCCAGCGGAAGTGAACCCCGGTGCCATCCTCGGACGAGGTGAGCTGGGGTTCTGCGCGTTCAGTCCCAGCGCTCCCTCCCGCTGGCTGCTCCTCGATTGGCCGTCGGCCCCGCCGCCGAGCCGACTCCTCACGGCCATGGCCCCATGGGAGGCAAGAGCGGAACCGACCAGGTAGAATGTTGGGGTGGCTACCACCGCGAAGACCTCCAGTAGGGCAGTCGCAGCTGCGGTCGCCGATGCCCGGCTCGAAGGCATCGAACTCCACCCCGACGCGATCAGCATTCTTGACCAACTCGATGCTGGGCACATCGACTCCGACACCGCAGGTCGGGAACTCCTCGCCCGCCACGGCATCACAGCACCTGCCGGTCACCCCTTCGCCTGAATCAACTTGGCCGTGAGCGCCATCGTTGACCCGTACCTGGAGCCCGGAACCGAGTGCCTTCGCAACAAGCTCGGAATCCGCGACGCGGGTCTGCTCGCCGTCGTAGAGGCCGAGGTCGTCGCCAACCGCGCAATCCGACTTGCCAACAGCCCTGGTCTGGTCCTCCGGACATGGGATTGGACCCACTGGCAGAACCTGCATCGCCACCTCTTCGGTGACGTCTACGACTGGGCGGGCGAGTTCCGAACCGTCGACATCGCCAAAGACGGGCACGGATTCCACCCGGTCTCCATGCTGATCACCGCCACCCGTTACTGCGCCGAGCAGATACGTGCCCTCGCCACTGGACCGAACCCCGGCCGGGGCCAGCTTCCCGCCCGACTCTCAGTCGTTCTCTCGGACATGAACGAAGCGCACCCGTTCCGGGAAGGCAACGGCCGGACACAGCGCGTCCTCCTCGGCCAGATCGCTGAAGTTCATGGCGCTCACCTCGACTGGACACTGATCAGCTCTGACCCGGATATTGCAGCCCGGTTCTTGAACGGCGTGTAGGCCACTGGTTTGGGTGGGTGCTGCCTCTGGTGTGAGGTTGAATGGTGTTTGTCTGGTTTTGGGGCGCGGTGAGGCAGAAGGTTGTGGTGTGGTCGGGTTGTCCGGGCTGAGTCTGGGTGTGTGGGTGCCTGGCCGGGTCAGGCGAACGCGGGCAGGGCCCGGATGCGTGTGAGGGCTTCGATGAACGCGTCGGCCCAGGCGTGGGATCGTGGGAGCCGCAACTCGAGGCCGCCGGCGTGGTTGACAACTCGTGCTGCGACATTGAAGAACGCGAGGCGGAGCCGTTTCCCACGGCACCGTTTGAACGTCGGGGGCAGCCCGAGGTGACGGACCCAGCGGGCGGTGTTGTGAGCAAGCACAGAGGCGTGCCACCACAACCAGTTCCCGAAGAAGTTCTTCACCGGCGCGTGGATCAGCCCAAAGTCTTCCTTGAGTTGCCGGATGGTGTCCTCGGGGATCCCGCCACGAAGCCGATGGTGGGCCTCGACCTCTGCTGGGGGTGCGAACAGGGCGGGAAGGTTCGTGACAATCGCATGGAACCTCCAACCGTCAAGATCATCAAAGGACAACTGGTCACCGGCGCTGGTGCGTTGACGGCGCACGATCATCCGCAACATGCGCCGGGTCTTGCCTTGCCCCATCACGAAAGGTGTTTCTGCGACCTCGGAACCCCGCTTGGCCTCGCCGGCCAACGCTGGCACCCATTGCGTGTCAGGGTTGGTGGCCAACGCCCGGACTTTCGCTTTCACGTTGGACCGTTGTGGCGCGGTCACGGAGAACACCCCACCCAGCGCCTCGACGGTGTCGAACACGGCGTGTTGGTAGCCGGCGGAATCGACACGGACCCACAGGTTCGTTGTTTCCCGGACCGGGCCGGGGATCGCCGACACACACTCTCGAATGAACCCGGCGTTGTCCCGGCCCGGATGGGCATTCCCAGACCGGGCACGGATCGCGAGCACGTCACCGGTCTCACCACACACCCCGATCAGCGGTGACAAGCCAACCTCGCCCCGGTAGGAGAACTTCGAACCTTCCTTGTCCGGCCCGTAGGTGTCGACCAGCGTGGCATCGGGATCAACCGTGACCATCCCACCAGAAGGTCCCGCACCCGACGCCCACGCCCGAGCCAACATCGTCCGGTTCACCGCCGCGGCTTTCTGGACCCGACCAAAATCGGCTCCGCCACAAAACCGGAACATCGTCGCGTGTGAGGGCAACACGTGAGCGCCCCGCAACTGTTGGGTCGGCCCATCCAACAGGGACCGGTCCGACAAGAAATCGCCTCCGGCCAACAGGATCTCGACCAACGCCCGATAGCACTCCCCGCCGGTGTAGCCGCCAGGCCCGATCGGCCGCAACCGGCGCCCATCGGCGACACCGACCAGGTTCAGGTTGTCCAACATCGGTCCCCACAACGCCACCCCGCCCACCCCGGTCACCTTGTCATCGCTCACCTTGACCTTCACCGAAGCACTCCGGCGGCGGGGCTGTCCGATCAGTTCCCCGGCATCAAACAACGCGCCTGTAGCATTCACCTGGCAGGTGCTCCTCTCGCTAGTCGAATAGAGCTGTTCGTACTCTCCATTCTTCCAGCCAGCAGGGGCACCTGCCGCGTCAAACCACCAACAACCCGCTACCCGGCTGCAATATCCGGGTCTGAGGCGAACATCGCAGCGTCCAAAGCTGCAGGCAGCGATGAGTACGCCTTCACCGAACTTCTCACCCGTGCCATGCACCTTGCGGAAGACCACTAATCCGGCGGTTGGCCCTTCACCCCGTGCTGGGCAGGATGACGGCCACCGCTGGCACCCCGCCAGCCTGACAAGCCCAGCCTCGGAAGTCCCAACTTTTTCGGCGTTCCAGTCAGTGAAAGTGACTTGATCCCACCGATTAGGTCTTCGGGTATAGACCGCAAGGGTTTCGCGACGTCTGAAGCTGGCCTTGAGGCACTACCGGCGGGGCCGCTCTCCTGTCGTCGGGGGCCGGGCACTCTCTTTGTCCAAGGCCACCGACGGTTCATGAATTGCATGGTAGATCGGCGTCCGGCTGGCGATCCCGGGGTTTCGGCCGCCATTGGGTCTCGTCTCCGTGGCGTTTGATGTAGTGAGCGCCCGACGTCGGCCGCAGCGATATCAACCCTACGTATGCGAGGCCGGAGCGCATCTTGATATCATGGTGTCATGACAAAGCAAACTACGGTCCGTTTGCCGGACGGTCTCGCTGACGATGCAGAGGCTGTCGCCCGGGTTCGCGGCGAGAGTGTCAACAAGCTGATCATCGACTCCCTTGCGGCCGAGATCGATCGGGTCCGCGCAGACGAGAGCTTCACCGCACGGGCCAAGAAGCTGCTCGATCGTGACCAGGAGATCCTCGACCGACTCGCGAAGTGACCCGCTACCTCAGCCTCGCTGAGTTCTGGTTTCTCGCCGAACAGGTCACCGGCGTCGCCGCTGCAACCCTCATCAACGCAAGCCGTGTCGATCTCGCGGACTCTGCGCTCCACGCGCCCCAAGCTGGCTTCGGAGAAACCGAGTTCTATCCCGACCTGCACGACAAGGCCACTGTGTTGGCCTGTCGGATCGCGTGGAACCATCCGCTGCCGGACGGCAACAAGCGGGCAGCGTGGGCATGCCTTGTTCTGTTCATTGACATCAACGGCGGGTCATGGAACGACGGGCGGCCCGACCCCAATGATGCCGTCGAAGCGATGCTCGCCGTCGCAGCCCACGACGTCGACGAAACTTGGCTGGCTGCCTGGTTGAAGGACCGCGTCGACCTCCAAGCATGAACTGCGCGGCCACACGACCCCGTTGACCTAAATCCGGCTGGTTACGTTGTGAGCGCCCCCCTTGGCTGGCCCCCCAAGCGAGGCGAACAGCCGGACATTGCCCTCCGTCACCGGTGGCCATCACTGGGGTGTTGGCCATGAGATTGGCCATGATTGGAACCCTCAATGAGGCAACGAAAGCCCTTGAAACTGTCAGGAGCATGCGGTTTCGTGGGGTTTTTGGGGGTACAGGAGGGCTGTGCAGCCGTCTCGAAAACCGTTGAGCACGCAAGTGTTCCAAGGGTTCGAATCCCTTACTCTCCGCCACTACAACCCAAGGGACGAGTGGGATGTACCCGATCTGGTGGGCTGGCGGCGGACAGGCATTCTGGCGCGAATAGAACGGTTTTCTGGGGAGCCCTTGGGATTGGCCGTTGTACCCCTGACCTGAGGGGGACACTACGGGGGTCCCTCGGCTTGGCGGACCCGGGATCTGAGCCTCGTCTCCTCGGGAAGAACGGGACCTTCTCGTTGTGCAGGCTTGGCTGGAATGTGGGCTCATCGCCCGCGCTCCTGGATCCTGCCACCCTCACGGACTTGGTCCCGAACGACACCACGTGATGGGACTCACCCTGGAGTGTCCACCGCTGTGGGCCGGCAATCGGGCCTGCATGAAATCGGCCGATGGGCATCCATATTGTGGTCCGCATGGCGGAGGGTCGCGCGGATTCGAGTGAGAACGAGGGGAGCAGTCCACGAGGCGTCGACGACACCGACTTCGGCGAAGACACGAAATCCTCACGATCACAGGGCGGATGACTTCTCGGCATGCACAGGCCAGC
The DNA here is from genome assembly GCF_000299415.1 of Candidatus Microthrix parvicella Bio17-1. Classification (NCBI taxonomy): domain Bacteria; kingdom Bacillati; phylum Actinomycetota; class Acidimicrobiia; order Acidimicrobiales; family Microthrixaceae; genus Candidatus Neomicrothrix; species Candidatus Neomicrothrix parvicella. Next base: position 1,596,185 of record NZ_AMPG01000001.1, on the reverse strand, counting down.
AGACAATTCGAAAAGAGGCCAAGCTCCGAAGAGGCCGCGGGGACGCACCGAGCCCACCGACCAGACCCCCCACATCACTACGGAAACACCGCAACGCCCACCCACATCATCAATCAGCCACGTACAGGACGAATTTGATTCGGGCGACACAATAGGCAAGGATGTCGAGCGAGATCGTAGGAAGGCACGAACTCGCTGATCCTGAGGGGGATACAATGAACAGCAACTACGACGACTATGTGGCTACGGTTGCCGACAACACCCGCCTAGGGCTCAGCGAAGGGGCTCTCTCGATTTCCGACGCCCTTCCATGTCATATCGCCCGCGAGCTGGAAGTTCCCGCAAACCGGTTTATCCAATCGGCCGACCCTCTAGCTCTATCGTACCGTAGCCTCCCTCGCGTTCTCACATCGACACACCCACCAATTCCAAGAAAAATTGACTTCGGGAGTGCCGTATATCTCAAGGAAGGGATCATTGATTCCATATACCGCGACACGCCCGTCACGGTGGTGTTCGTCGGCGATGGCAATAGCGATAAACGATTCGCCTACAACACACACCGACTGCTGGCGGAACAAGATGGTCGTTATGAAGTTCACTGCTATGTCGGCAACGAGGGCCTGATCGGCCAGGAATTCGCCGGGGGTGTTGTACCAGAGGGTTGGAGCGGAGGCCTGGAAAGTGCTCCCCTGTTCTACAACGCTCCAGACTGGTCGCAGCTTGACGTGCTCCACGAAGTCGTCGGGCAGGCTGTAGCGCGCAACAGACGAGTCCTCACAATTGTTGACGTCGATGGGACCTACCTTTGCCCGCGCCCGCTGTTCAACCCGATCGTCAAGGAGGCTCGCCGGCGCGCAATTGTTGAGTTCAGCAATGACTGGTTTGATTCATCCCTCTTCTCTTCACAAACTCCGAGCCATGTTGAGAAGCTGCTCGCCTGCTACGACGCCGCATCGGCCACGACGTTCAGTAAAGACTACGATGATGAAGACCTCACAATGCTACTGACCCTCGGGATCTACTGCGGCACCGTCGAGTCGACTGACACACTAGTCAACCGAGGCGACGACGTGGGATTCGTCGAACCGATCGAATTCTTGACCTATTCTGCCTTCAAGATTGACAATGATCACAACTGGCGTGACAAGCTTTCGAGACTCCGGACGTTGTACACACAATGCGCCACCATCCTGCAGAACGGAGGCCCCACTGCATTCCCTCAGTTCCGCTCTGCGGAGGAGCGTGTGCTGCAGTTGTGGAGCCGAGAGGGTGAGGAGGGTGAACCCGAAGCAGTTCTCTCCCGAGAGATGGCGGATTTCGTTCTGTCGATCGTGGAACTTGGTGCATTGCCAATCGCCATGACGGATCGGCCCAACGTATCGTTGGGACTCCGGTCGAACTCCGACCGCGCCCATACAGCCTCACCGGGCGCTGGCGCCTTTATCAGCCGTCAACTGAGACTCGTTTAGGGTATCGGGGGATCCAGTGTCAGACTACATTGTCATTAGCGTTGACGCCCCCGCCACGACCGCCAACTTGGGCGCTGGCTATGACTGCCTGGCGCTGGGCCTTGACTGGTGGAATCAATTCTATGTAGTAGTGCGTCGATCCGGCATCGTTGTGGAACCTCTGGTGAGGCTGGATATCGACTGGACTACGTTCGGGCGGCAGGACGACCTCATCACGAATCCCGTCACGAATGTATTCGTAAAATCTTTCAAATCGACCGTCGAGTATCTCGCTGATGCAACGAAACTAGGCCTTCCGCCGCTAAATATGTTCTTTGGTTCGAGGGTGAATCTCCCTACTGAGCGTGGATTGGGTTCGAGTTCGTCCGCATGCGTTGCGGGAACGGTTGCCGGATTCGAGTTTCTCAAGTGGTACCGCAGCGAGGCAGAAGTAAGCCGACGCCTACAACATTCGTGCGATACCACGATCGAAAACGATCGGCAACGGCGCGATCTACTGGCGAGCCTAGCTCGGCGCCATGATACTTGTCCGGACAATATCTGTGCCGCTCTCTCTGGTGGCTTAACCTCAGTTTTCGTGGATAGCGGGACAGGACGGTCGAGGTTCTCTGAAGAGCTTCACTACTTTAGTTATCCGATTGATGATCCGTCATTAAAGTGCGCAGTAACCATTTTCAATCATGGCATTTCCACGCCGACGGCTCGCGGGGCGCTGGAAAGCACAAACTATCGCATCGATGACGCTGCGTTCAATGTCTCTCGTTCAACGTGTCTGCCAGCCGCACTAACGTCTAGAAGGTACGAATTTCTCGATCAGTTGACCAAGGACCGGCTCCATCAGGGCCAGCGCGCCGGACTCTACCCGATCGACTTGGACCTACTTTCCGATGCTGCGATGGAAGAGGGCGCCTATTGTACGTTCATTAGCGGCGCTGGATCGACACTTGCGACACTTGCGAGTCAGACGAACGCTGAGAAGGCTATCGAAGCAATAGCCGGACGGTTCGACGAATTGATCAGCGAAGGGCGGGCTCGCGATAGCGGGTGGAGCATCGCAGACAGTCGCGTACTCGATCTTTCACTCCAGGGGGCGGAGTCACGAGCCAAGGTGGTGGAAGTTCCGGAGCGGCGAGTAGCTGAACTCCTGGATTCTGATCACCTTGCGACTTGCGTCTCTGCATGGTTCAAGGAGCTTGCTGCATCGGGTCAGGCCTATCGGCCGACAGAGAAGGAACTCCAAACGGCTGTCCCGGAGGACACAATTGCGAAGGAGAAACCTGAACCGGAGCTTGACCTATTCGTGGTAGAGCTGCTCTCGGATGAGCTGGTTGGTGTAAGCGAACAGGTCTTCAACGAACTACCTGCCGCAGAGCAGGCACTCTTCAATCGGCTGAGCGGGGAGATGCAGATTCGGATTGCAGGCAAAGCTGTTGAGTTGCGCGCCGCATCTGATCGCCTTCCTCCGGGGTCTCCCACACAACGCCGTCTCCAGGCGGCTATCTCTCAGTACCTCCAAGAGCTTGTCCGTCAGCCAGACTCGCCAGCGCTCGCTGGAGCAGTTGCTAAGCTTGCGACCCACGTTGAGGAACTGGCCCGAGGCATGCTCGACGTCCTGGCGAAGTCGGTCTACCCAAAGGATGCTGGCCGAGCGCAGACCGAACTCAAACTGCCCAGCAGGAAGATTCTTACAATGAGTCTGGGAAAAGTAGCCGTGGCTCTTCATACTGCACAGAAGCATCCGGACTTCGTACACTATTCAACCATCCTTGATGATGCTAACGTGTCCGGGTTGTTGGCGTTCAGCGAGATTCGAAATCTTTGGATGTACGAAGCCGTAAGCGGCAGCGCGAGTGTACTAATGAATTCAGCCGGTGGCGCAATACTCGATGGCGCTGAGTTGGTCGAATGGTTGTTGCGATCTCGCTCGGAGCTGGCCGAGATGGAGGGCGGGTCGAATGCTGCAGTCGACCTGGAGGCAGGAGCCGCGAACTTCTTCATTAGCCATGCATCGGAAGACAAGGAGGCAATAGCTCGACCGCTCTATGAGGAGTTGAGCGGCCGTGGCTATAAAGTATGGCTTGATGAAGCGGAATTGACCGTCGGTGACAGCTTGCGACAGAGAATCGACGAAGCAATCTCCTCATGCCAGTTTGGGATCGTAGTTCTGAGCGACGCCTTCTTCCGCAAGGATTGGCCCCAGGAGGAACTCAACGCTCTCTTTACGCGGCAGCTCAGTGGCGTGAAGACTATCCTCCCAATTTGGCACGACGTGGACCAGGCGCGGGTTCTCCAGTACTCACCGCTCCTGGCCGACCGGCTGGCGGCCCGAAGCAGTGATGGCGTCGAGGAGGTAGTGAGGCAGGTTCTCGCAGCCTTCGACGCGGAAATCCGTCGGAGAAAACGTTAACGCTGACGGTGTTTGTGCCGAGAAGTCATCTGATATCTCTTCGGCAACCTGGAACTGATTCGGTGATGTCGTTTGGTGTTGTCGGGCGCGTTGAAGCTGGCGTCTGCGGTGGTGTTGGTTGACCGGAGAGCGGTTGGGGCGGCGGTTCGGTTTCCTTGGAGGTTGTTGACGGTGGATCGGTTGGTCTTTGTCGATCGGGGTGACGTTCTCGGTGTCGTTGGGGGCTCGTTGGTGGAGTCCTCGGTGAGGGCGGCGAGAGTTGTAGTACTCGAGGTTTCGTCGAGGAGCTGGTGGAGTTGTTGCTCGTTCTGGATGGTGGTTCTGTCGAGGAGTTCGTGGAGGAACGTCTGCACCTATCGCTCGGCGTAAGGGCCCGCCGCGGGATTAGGGAGTCGTTTGGGGTGTGGCCCCAATGGTGTAGTTCCAGTCGCTGTGCCAGTCGTGTTTGGTGAGCGGGATGGTCTCGAATTGGGTGTCGGTGATCTTGACGCCTTTGGGGTACACGTGGGCGTCGTAGGACGCTTGGATGGTGAGCCCTGTTTGGGTGGTCGTCGCTGAGATCAGGTTGACGACGGTGTAGATGCTGGTGAGGGGCCGGCCCCGCCAGTTCATCGTGATGAAGCTGAACATCCGATGCTCGATCTTGCTCCACTTCGAGGTGCCGGGCGGGTAGTGGCAGACGGTGATCTCGAGTCCGGTCCGTTCGGCGAGGCGGGCGAGATGCCATTTCCATGCGCGGACCCGGTAGCCGTTCGACCCGCCACAGTCGGCGGTGATCAACAGTCGGGTGGGATTGAGTCCCGGCTGGTGGTGTAGTTCGGTTGTGCGATCGTCGGCGTCTCAGGTCTGGCTTGGAGCGTCGACTCTACAATACATTCACCTCTGATAAGATTTGCCGTATGTTTGGTCGTCGGAAGAGAGCTCAAGAACAAGTTGAGGTGCTGGTAGGCGAGGCGGATTTTGCAACGACTCGCGACGGCCCGTACATGCGGAAGGACTTGACCGGGGCGAACTTTCGAGGAGCGGATCTTCGTAGCGCCGACGCAGCCACCGCTCGCCTCGGACAGCCGACCTGACAGGAGCAGACCTACGAGGGGCCAACCTAGCGTTGTCCGTATTGCAGGAATCTAACCTCACGGATGCAAACTTGGCGGGGGCCAGCCTGTTCAATTCACAATGCACCGCTACCAACTTCGAGCGCGCAAACCTGGTGGGGGCCGACCTTTCGATGAGCAGACTCCAGCGAGCTTGCCTCCGAGACGCGAATTTGTCGAATGCCAACTTGAGCGAAGCCAAGCTTGAGGGCGCGGATTCCCACGGTGCCGACCTGACGGGCAAGTCCGATTGCGGCCCAGGATCGAAGCTGCTTTTCTGCATCTTCGACGTCCACGTAGCCGTGTTCTTCATCTCGCCAACGGGCGTGGAGCAGCTTGGCGGACGCTTTCCGGTAGAGGTCGCGATGAGTTTCGGGTAGCACGCCGGCTTCTCCGACGATGCAATACAGCGCGCAAATCAAGGGAACACGCGCTAGCTGGGCACGGCCCGGTTGTTGAGCCAAATGCTGTTTGAGCCTCTCTGCCGCTGAGGGTTTGAGCCATCCGTCGATCATGGCCACGACATCTTTCGGGTAGCTCAGCTCTTGCAGTTCCGCGACGGCGTGGCGTTCGTCCGCTGGGTCGATCGTGAGTTGTTGGTTCCAAGATGACGGGCGACTGGTGATGAGAATCCGCCAACCTTCGACGGTGGTCACTGATCCGAGTCGTCTGGCGTTGACGACACTGGCTTCGTCGAGTGAATCGAGCACGACCAATGCGTGTCCGTGTTCGTCTATCAGTGTCCCGATTGCGTCCGTGAATCTGGCGCACCCGAGATCGGGCAAGCTCCTTTTGGCAGCTGCGAATACTGCCCGACGCACACCGTCACCTTCAGCGAAGAAGTGCTGGCAGGTGGCGTAGATCGGAATCTCGATCCCTTCGACGGGGACGCCGTGGTTGAGCCTGTCGAGGGCAGTCTGTGCGGACCTGCGAGCTGTTCGTTTGGCGAACCACGTCTTTCCAGACCCGGGCCAGCCGAGGACCACAAGCCGGTCAGAGCGGTCAGCAACTGTGTCTCCGTCGTCAGCTGTTTCGGGGGCTCTGGTTGGGGTGTCGTCGTCGCGGACTGTCAGTTTGCGCTCGATGTCGCTCGGCCTGGGTGCGGAGGCAGCCGCCTCCTCTCGTGTGGGCCAAGGGTCGTCATCGAGGTAGTCGATCATCCCGATGAGGTAGATGCGGAGCACGCGGGCGCCGGCCGGACCTGGGGGGAGGCGATCGCGCAGGAACTCGAAGAGCTTTCCGAAGTAGCGGCGGGTCTGGTCTTGCGTGCTCACGAGATCGTCGTGGATCTGGAGGAACGCCTCGTCAACGCCGTGGAGCGTGTCCTTGCGGAGTCGTTCGAGCAGCCCTGCGAGGTACTCCCGGAACATGCCTTCGTCTAGGTCGCTGAGTTGGAAGCCCAACAGGTTGTTCGCAACGGCAGCAGCGAGGTCCTTCCCTTCTTCGGCCGAACGGGTTTGGGTAGGAGGAAAGCAGGACGCAACGAGCTGTTCCAGGTCGTCGGTAGTGCCTTCTGCAACGCGGATCCATGTGTCTTCCTCGCTCAGAAGCTCCTTCAGGGCCGAGAGCTCGGTCGGGGTCAGATCTCCACCCCCGGAGGCTGCCGACAACGCTCGAAGCGTCTCCTCATCCCGGCCGAGCACCTCGTCGATCCAGCGCTTGCCTGAGGTCCCCATGCGCTGAGCCGTCCACGACACCGGCCATCCCACCGCGGCAGGACCTACCCCTTGCGCCAGAAGCCACTCGACCAACGTCACACGACGGATCGTACGAGATTCAGCACCTTCCGTCAGAGAGTTCATCAGCCAACGGCTCTCCTTCTCCATTGCCCGCGCCGCGCTTTAGCCACTCACCCAATCCGATCAGCTGACGGGACCTGCATCCGTTCGGCAGCGTGTCTCGAATTTGTCACGTTGAACGAACTGCGGAGTACCGCAGTCAGGGCATCCATCACCGGCGCGTCGCCGCCTGCTTTGGCCATGAAAATGGCCATGATTGGAACCCTCAATGAGGGTACGAAACCCGTCGGAACTGCCAGGCGGTCGCGGTTTCGTGGGGTTTTCGGTGGTACAGGAGGGCTGTGCAGCCGTCTCGAAAACCGTTGAATGCGCAAGCATTTCAAGGGTTCAAATCCCTTACTCTCCGCCATTCGCAGCCCTACGGGGCACTGGGGAGTAGCCGATCCAAAGGGCTCCCACGAACACCCCCAGCTGATCCCATCTGAGCGGGGCATCCCATCTCTCCCATCTAGCCGTCAGGTTCTCGCAGGATGGGACACATGCGTGTTCGTGCCGAGGAGTTGTCCGGTGCTTCTCCGGCGGCCTGGGCCGGATTTCGGTGATGGGGTTGGTGTTGTTGGGTGCGTTGAGGCCGGCGTTTTCGGTGGGTGTTGGTTGACCGGGGAGCGGTTCAGGCTGCGGTTCGGTACTCGTTGATGAGTCCGGCGCAGTTTGTGTGACGTTGGATCGGTTGGTCTGTGCCGATCGGGGTGACGTCGGCGGTGTCGTTGGGTGCTCGTTGGTGGAGTCCTCGGTGCGGGCGACGGTTGTTGTAGTGCTCGAGGTATTCCTCGAGGAACTGTTGGAGTTGGTGTTCGTTTCAGATGATGGTGCGGTCGAGGAGTTCGTGACGGAGTGTCCGGACCCACCGTTCGGCGTATGCGTTGGCTTGAGGCGACCGGGGCGGTGTTCAGGTCGCGGTGATTGTGGATCCGGCGAGGACAGCGTCGAAGGATCGGGTGAATTGTCCGGCACCATCGCGAATCAAGAACCGGAACCTGTGATGGTCGCCGAGGCGGCTCGTCAGGTTTCGGGCGGCTTGGGTGGTCCAGGAGCCAGCTGGGTTGGCGGTGATCCCCGCAAGGTGCGCCTTCCGGGAGCCGACCTCGATGACGAACAGAACGTGGAACCTGCGGAGCAAGGCGGTGTCGACACAAGCGAAGCCGGTAGCCAGGATGGCTTTCGACCGGCAGCGGATGAACTCTGACCACAATGGGCCGGTTCGACCGCGTGTCGGTCGATCCCGGCGGAGCGGAGGATCTTCCAGACGGTCGACGCGGCGAGTTTGTGACCGAGCCGTGCGAGCTCGCCGTGGATTCGCCGGGATCCCCAGTCGTGCACCTCGTTGGGGAGGCGGATGGTCAGACTCCTGAGTTCCGGGTCGATCGGTGGACGTCCCGTGTTGGGTGTGGGCGGTTGGGTCCAGTGCCGTGCAACGACTCGGCGGTGCCATCGCAGCACCGTCTCCGGTCGGACAATCAGGAACGTCGCCGCCCGCCGCGTGCGATCGGTGGTGCTGCTCAGGAGTGCAAGGATCGTGCGGTCGGTTTCGTTGAGCTTCGGCCGGTCGACCTGGCGTCGCAACACGAGGATCTGGTGACGGAGCGCAAGGATCTCAGCGTCTCGGGAATCACCGGTCGCGAAGACCCAGCCGATTCTGGTGAGAACGAGGTGTGCAAGCGAGGGAAGCAGGTCCACAAAACGTCGACGCTACTGGTCTCGGCGTAGGTCCGAAACCCTCTGGATCACTGGGCGGTTGACTTCTCGGCAACTTCAGGAGCGCTCCAGGACGTTTCGGGCCCCGACGGAGAGCCAACCGGTGACCGCTATCTAGCCTTGGACACCTCCGGTTCCAGCGTCGAACTTGAACGGACGATCGTCCACGAAACCGGCCACCTGATCTTCTTGAAGCCCGGCACCGATGACACCACCGAATACGCGGACGCCTTCAACGAGGAATTTCCTCCCGGCGCCGACTACAGCGCTGACGCTTTCGTCACCGAGTACGCCGCCAGCTCCCCGGAGGACGGCGGCGAGGACATCGCCGAGTCCTGGGCCATGTTCGTCTTCGGCGACACCGAATTCGCAGGCGACGCTGACGAAGACGGTGACCTGGACGTGGTCGAGCCCGACACGCAGGCCGCACAAAAGGTCGCGTTCTTTGAGGACTACCCCGAACTGGTCGATCTTGCAGACCAAATACGACAGAACGCCGGCGTCTAACCAGCAGCATCCCTGACGGGGGTATTCGCGAACCCAACCCTGGCATCGCGAGCCAGCTATCCGAGCCCGCACATAGCGGCTCCACATAAGCCATCCCCGGGTGAAGGCCAGGCCCGCCCTGACAGTGCCAAAGACGTTGGCGGGTTCGAGGGCAATGTGCCACCGCCCGTTGACGATGTGGAAGTTGACGCTACGCGCGAGATGGGACAGATCCGAGGGACTCGCCACCGCTTGTGGGATGCCGGTGAAGCGACGTGGGACTGGTGGCGGTGTCAGCCAGTTGCGCCTTCGATCGCTGCGATTCGTTTGGTGTAGGCCTCTTGGTTGATTGCGTTGGCCTCAAGTAGGCCGTCGGCCAGCGTGCGTCTGGTGGCCGACTCGCTCGCGTCACCGAATGCCGCGTATCCCAGGTCGGCCTCGACGAAGATGGTGAGGCGAGTCTCTTGAGCGCTGCCGTTGCGTGTTATCTCGACGCCGAGCTGGGCCGTGCCCGCGCCATTGTCGGACGCCGTGACGGTTCCGTTGACTGAAGTCGGTTCTCCGTCGGCGCTGAGCTCGGCGGAGACGTCGACGGCCAGTTCAGCTACTCCGTCGTTGTTCTTGGTGAACCTGATCGAGTCGCCCTGGGTCGTCGCTTCGAATCGGGCCTCGAAGTCCACCGGTGTGCCGACGTCCGTGAACTGTTTCGAGAGTTTCAACTGCTTCTGGAGTCCGGTACCCGGTTTGGTTGAAGCGGCGGCTGAGGTCGCAGTTGTTGAGTCGCTGGAACCGTCCGTCGTTGTAGTTGCCGCTGTCGTCGACTCGGTTTTTGAGGTCGGACTTCCAGTTGACTCGCCGCAGCTGCACCCGCACGCAAGCAGCGTGACCAATGTCACGCTCAGAAGGGGGTGTCGGATGAAGTGAGTTTGCACGAAAGCAGCTTATTATCCGCAAAACAATCCGGATGGGTCAGCAACCCGCACGCAGACCACCGGGGCACAGCGAGGAGACATGATAAATGGGTGGTCATAGTTCGACGTTTCAGCGGCTTCGCACCGGGATTGGTCTTGTTGCAGGCAGCATGCTCGTTGGTGCAGTGGTTGCTGGACCCCTAGCGAGCGCCGACCAGGCGTCTGCTCACGCGTCCGATACCGGTCGAGACACTGCAGCAGAACTGATCAACAAGCCGTACGCACCGGGCACGGTGAATATTGACGCATCTGCGCTGGCCTCTGGGGGCGGGACCGTCAAGGTCGTTTCGAACCCCGACGCCGGGTTCACCTCCGCAAGCGTGACCGCTTCGACTGAAGGTGACCTTGTTGATGTTGTCGGCACCCGTACGAAGCCGGTGGCTGCATCCTCGATGGTCAACACGTTCACCGTCGACGTGGCCAACGGTGACTCCGACACCAGTACGAGTGCGCTAACAGCCGAGGCGACATCATCGGACGGGATCTCAACGGTGTCGGCAACCCTCAAGGCGTCCGACGCCTCCGGCACGGTCCGGTCGATCACCGACCAGGTGTGGGCCACCGACTTCGACGGGGTCACCCTGGTCAGCGAGACGGGCGAACAAGACCTTCGTCTCCAAAAGGTCAGCCACCTTGAGAGCGCGGGGACGGTTGACGTCCCCACGGCGACGGCGTTGCGCAGGAAGATCCAAGGCGCCACCGGTTCCACCATGGCGTCCGCTGCCGCACCATGCGCCGACGTGTGTGTGTCCGGAACGATCGAGTGGACCGACTCCGCTGGCGGCACCCACCCGGTGCCATTCGCACCGGTTCAGATCCGCGATGACGAGACCCCGCCCCTCGGAGTTGACTCCGAACTGGTCACCACGGTGACCACGGGCCTCGACGGCACCTACAGCGCCACGGTCGACAACGACGACGGCCCCGGTCAAGGCAACCGTGACGTCTTCGTTCGGGTTCTCGCTGCAGGTGAGGACTTCAGCGTCGGTGGACAGTTCATCGAAAGTCCCGTCCAGTCCGAGGTTCCCTCCGGCACCGAGCTGACCGTTGACCTGACCGCAAACAACACCGATGACAACAACACGGCGTTCTCGCTGCAGAACGCTATGTACCTGGGCACCCAGTATCTCGACACCCGGGTGCCGGGCGGGCTGCGGTTCCTTGACGTCGTGTACCCCGACCCCGAGGGGTCGTTCTACGACGGTGAGGACTTGCACGTGCTGTCGTTGGACCGATTCGACTGGGACGTGATGCTGCACGAGTACGGCCACTTCGTGGCCAACCAGCTCGACATCGAGAACAACCCCGGCGGCGATCACAGCAGCGCCGACAACCTGTCGGTCTCCCGGGAGAGTAAGGAGATCGGCGTGCCGCTGGCCTTTGGCGAGGGCTGGCCCACCTACTTCGCTGTTTCTCTCCTGCAGATCCAGGGTGCAGCCGACCTCGGCGTTCCCAACGCTGGCGATTCGAAGTACCAGGACACCGAAGACCAAGTGATCACCGACGACTTAGAAGAGGGCGGTACGCTTGGCGAAGACAACGAGTTCACCGTCATGTCGGTCCTGTGGGACCTCTACGACACGCCCGAGGACGGACTCGACAAGGTCGCTTTGGGCGACAAAGTCGTCTTGGACCGTCTGGTGGCAGGCGGCGAGGACGACCCCGGGACCCTGTCGGACGCCTATCGCCTGATCGGGCTCGGCGGCGCTGGCGACGTCAACCCGGTGAGCTGCGTGTTCTCGGGCCAGAACGTCGCCCCCAGGTTGGCCGACCCCAAGGTCACCAGCGTGGGTAAGGACGACAAAATCCCGACCTTCACCTGGGACGCTGGCAACGGCGGCGATTTCCCGAACGACAGCTTCGTCGTGGAACTCCGCGACGCGACCGGGAACAAGCTGATCGAGTCGTCCGAGCCACTCGATGACACCAACTACAAGCCCTCCGCTGCTCAGTGGCTTTCGGCGCTGCGCAAGTCGGACGGAACCTTGCGGGTGGCGGTCGTCGGAACCCAAACCGCCGAGCCCGTGACCGGGCCCTACCGCAGCTGCATGACTGACATCGACGTGAAGCCGATTGCTGACGCTGGCGGCCCGTACAGCGGCACGACAGCCAAGGCCGTATCCCTTGACGCTTCAGTGTCGGTGGTTCCCGGCGGAACCATCGCTAGTTACGAGTGGGACTTCGACGGAGACGGCACCTACGACCAGACAACCACCAAGTCGACAACCACCAACGTCTACAGCGAGCCCTTCGACGGGAAGATCAAGGTCCGCATCACCGCTGGGGCCCCAACGATGAAGTCCAGCAGGCTGGCATTGGCCAAGGAAGGCGACACCGACGTCGCCGAGGCGGACGTCAAAATCGTCAGCGCACCCCCGCCTTCCACCAGCACCCCGCCGTCGACCAGCAACCCACCGTCCAGCAACAACAACCCGCCGTCCAGCAACAACAACCCGCCGTCCAGCAACAACAACCCGCCGTCGGACAACGGTCCCGTTGCAACAGCCGCCCCACGGCCAGTGGTCAAGCCCGTTGTCGTGCCGGTTGCCAAGCCGGTCGCGGTGACGCCGCTGCCGTTGGCCCGCACCGGTACTGGCCCACTTGGGCTGCTGCTTGCAGCCGCAGGGCTCCTACTCGGCGGCCTCGCCCTCCAAACGGTGAGGCGTCGCCGCAGGACGTGACCCAGACGGTTGAGCCGCGAAGCGGTCCGGGTGTTGCGTCGCCATGCAGCAGAGTTCAGCGCCGCCCGCCACCGCATCCAGAAGCCATTCGCCGCTGTAGCCGTCGAAGAGCAATAGCAGTTCAGGCAGAGCGGGTGGTGAATGGCGCGAATCCGCGCTCGGCGTACTGGCGTACCTCAGCGTTGGTGCTCTCGATTGACGCGTGGCAGCCGTCGATGATGACAGCTTGTCCAGTCGGTTCGTAGAGGAACCCGTCCGCGATACCCGCCTGCCGGGTACAACGGCGTGTTCGGGGTGGGTTTCGGTGCGGTCTTGGTGGCAGTCATAGAAGGGTTGCCCGGGTGCTTGGGCGGAGCTTCATGGAATGGATCACTCGGTATGAAGTATGGGCCGGAACGTAGACACCCATTAGCTGACCATCACGGGCAGACCTACAACCAAGATTCTATGGTCGGGTCGCTCGGGCGGTTCAGCATCGAGGGGCTATTCTTCGACGCGGTGGCGAAGGGCGTGCATCCTGTGGTGTCGCTGTCTCGGACTGCTCAGGTGGGTAGGTGATGGTGTGACCCGGTCTGGTGACTCTCATGCAGGTCGCCGGTCCTGTGACTGGCGTGGGATGACCCGGCAGGCCGCCATGCCGTCACCGAGTTGAGCTTCGTTGCTGCCGCCGCCCGGGTCGACGGCCAAGTCAGGGACCGATGTCGACGCCATGCGACGTCGATCTGCAGGTGGCTGCCCCTCCCCGACGCAGTGCTGAGCGCCAGCGGCGTGGCCATGAAATTGGTCATGATCGCTCCGGGTTTCCGTTACGTTCGCGGTCTGGCAGGTTCGATACGTCAACGTTCACCCGGTAGCTGGCAGCTGCGAATCTACGCATCCCCTGAGCGATCAGCCGTTCCTGGGCGATGATCAGCGGGGCCACTCTCCCAGTCAGGAAGCGCTTGCGATTGGCGACACACGACCCTTGAACTTCCTCACCGGGTTCGACCAGCGACGCGGCGGTGCTCGCCAAGTCCTGTTCGAAGTCTCGTTCCCCCCATGCGCTCACGCTACCCAAGCTTGGGACTTGCCCTCGGCAGGTCAATGAGTCCGGAACTACATCTACCGAAAACCTGGCTCATCTCGGGACGCGCTTCCGACCCGACCATTGTGTGAGCCGACACCCGGCTTCATCCGAGTCAATCGGGATCAGGATTCAGCATGACCACCCAGCCAGCGACGGCGGCGCTCGCAAAGGTGCAGCCTGGCGGTGGCGGCATCGGTCGGGACTACCAGGGCATCTACACCAGGACCCTCGAAGGTGATTCCCTATTTGCGGGTTCGGAGGTTGGACGTAGACATTGGGGTCATCTGGGCATAGCGTGACTTCCCATGGTTCGTCAATTCGTCCGCCGTGTGTGGGTTGTTTGGTTGCTGGTGGTGGGCGTGACGGGGGCGTTGGGGGCTCCGGTGGGTGCGGAACCGGGAGCGGTGCGGGGGGTCGATGATGTCGGGGGTGGTGGTTCGTGTGTTGCTCCAGAGCCGCACGGGTTCTCTGATGTGCCCACCGGTTCCTATTTTGATGTGGCGGTCAGTTGGCTGGTGAGCGCTGGAATTACGACGGGGACCTCGCCGGGGAAGTTCTCGCCGTCGCAGTCGGTGACCCGGGCTCAGATGGCGGCGTTTTTGTGGGGCAATGAGGGTGCTCCGGCTCAGTTGGGTTCGAACGGATTCTCCGATGTTCCTTAGAATTCGTATTATGCCGATGCGGTGACGTGGCTGGTCGGTGAAGGGATCACCTCGGGGACCTCGCCGGGGAAATTTTCGCCGTCGCAGTCGGTGACCCGGGCACAGATGGCGGTGTTCTTGTGGCGGGTTGCCGGCTCGCCGGAGCCGAAGGGTCCGAACGGATTCTCCGATGTTCCTTCGAATTCGTATTTCGCCGATGCGGTGATCTGGCTGGTCGGTGAAGGGATCACCTCGGGGACCTCGCCGGGGAAGTTCTCGCCGTCGCAGTTGGTGACCCGGGCACAGATGGCGGTGTTCTTATGGCGGTCGTCGTGTTTGAACACACCCGTGGCCATCACTGCCGGCGCGGACCATTCGTGTGCGCTGAAACAGAACGGCACCGTGTTCTGCTGGGGCCGAAATGGATTTGGTCAACTCGGGGAAGGCACGACCGTAAACAGGTCGACGCCCATACCCGTGAGTGGCCTCACCGGCGTGACCGCAATTGCTGCCGGGTCGGTTAATTCGTGTGCGCTAAAACAGGACGGCACCGTGTTCTGTTGGGGCTACAACGGTGACGGTCGGCTCGGGGATGGGACCACCACCAATCGGTCGGTGCCCACTGCGGTGTCCGGGCTGTCAGGGGTGACCGCCATTGCGGAGGGGTCCGCTCACACCTGTGCGGTCAAACAGAACGCCACGGTGGCCTGCTGGGGGCTCAACGGCAGCGGGCAACTCGGGGATGGGACCACCACCAATCGGTCGGTGCCCATTGCGGTGTCCGGGCTGACCGGAGTGAAGGCGATCAGCGCCGGATCCGACCATACGTGCGCGCTGAAACAGAATGCCACCGTGGTGTGTTGGGGTTCCAACAGCAACGGTCGGCTCGGCGACGGAACCACCACCGACCGAAAGACACCCACGCCGGTGTCCGGTCTCACCGGCGTGACCACTATCGCCGCCGGGAAAAGTCATTCGTGTGCGGTGAAACAGGACGCCACGGTGGCCTGTTGGGGCTACAACGGCAACAGTCAGCTCGGTGACGGCACCGCCACCAACCGGTCGACGCCCACCCCGGTGCTCGGCCTCACCGCAGTCAAGGCAGTCACGGCCGGCGAAGCTCATTCGTGTGCGTTGAAACAGGATGGCACTTTGCGTCGTTGGGGGGCCAACGGCGACGGTCGGCTCGGTGACGGCACCACCACCAACCGCTTGACGCCCTACCCGGTTATCGGGCTGCCCGATGTTGCTGCGGTCGACGTCGGCGGTTCTCATTCGTGCGCGCTCAGACACAACGGCACCACATGGTGCTGGGGGGCCAACGGCGACGGTCAACTCGGTGACAGCACCACCACCAGCCGGTTAACGGCTACCCAGGTGTCCGGGCTCACCGGAGTGATTGCGATCAGCGCCGGTTCGGAGCATACGTGCGCGGTCAAACAGAACCGAACCGTGGTCTGCTGGGGGGAGAACGGCAGTGGTCGGCTTGGTGATGGCACCACGGCAGACCGGTTGATACCCACCCTGGTGACTGGGCTCACGGGGGTCACCGCCATCATCGCAGGCCGCGAGTATTCGTGTGCGCTCAAACGAAACGGCACCGTGGCCTGCTGGGGGGACAACTCCCTCGGTCAGCTCGGTGATGGCACCACCACCAACCGCTTGACCCCCACACCGGTGACCGGGCTCACCGGGGTCACCGCCATCACCGCAGGCAGCGATCATGCGTGTGCGCTCAAACAGAACGGCAACGTGGACTGCTGGGGAAGCAACGCCCACGGTCAGCTCGGGGACGGCACCACCACCCTAAAGAAGACGCCAACCCCCGTGACCGGCATCTCCGGTGTGAGTGGGATCGATGCCGGCGTGAGACATTCGTGTGCGTCCAAGCCGAACGGCGTCGCGGCCTGCTGGGGATACAACGACTATGGGCAGCTCGGTGATGGGACCACCACCGAGCTGCTGACGCCAACCCTCGTGACAGGTATCGCCGGAGTCGCCTCGATCACCTCTGGCTCCTCCTATTCGTGTGCGCTCAAACAGAACGGCAACGTGGACTGCTGGGGAAACAACGCCTACGGTCAGCTCGGTGATGGAACCACCACCAACCGACCGACGCCAGCCCCCGTGACCGGTATCGCCGGAGTCGCCTCAATCACCTCTGGGGGTAATCACGAGTGTGCGATCAAACAGGACGCCACCGTGGGCTGCTGGGGATACAACTACATCGGGCAGCTCGGGGACGGCACCACCACCGACCGAACAACACCCACCGCGGTGCCCTGGCTCGACGGGGTGACCGACGTGGCCGCGGGCGGCACCTATTCGTGTGCGCTCCAGAAAAACAGTACGGCGTACTGCTGGGGATCCAACTCCTCCGGTCAGCTCGGGGATGGTTCCATGATCGACAGGGTGACGCCCACACCGGTGGTCCGGTTGTGACGGGGTACTAGCGCGGTCAGTCCAACCGCACGTCGACTGTCACGGTGAAGCGGTTGAGGATGGAGGCGTCTCCTTCCCATGGCCGCCATCGCTTTAGGGCGATCGCGGTCGTTCCTGCGGCGGCGACGCTCAGGCTCGGTAGCCACGCCGCCACTGCCCGCCTCGCCGCTGGACGTCTCGTATCCCGCTTCGTCCAGCACGATGGATACGCCGGTCACGGGCTCGAGCTCCCACCGGTAGCCGGTCGTGGGATCATCCAACACAGCCAGCAGGATCGTGTCGCCGACATCAGCGTCGATCGCCGTTCCATCCTCAGCGTCGGTCACCTCGCTGGTGGCCATGGGCTTCACCCGGCCCGAGACCCGGGGCTCACACACTTCGAGCCGATCAGAGGAATTCGACTGCGATCGATCGATTGAATCCTCGATCATCGGGCTCATGGCGCACCTCCATCTGGATGGCAAGAGTTCGCCGCACTATCCGACCGGCCGTGTGCTCATCGAGAACGTGCTGATGCTGGCAGTGGAGATGGGGGCCGAGCCGGTTGACCGGGCGAGGTGGGACGAATGCTGCGAGCGCAACCGTTTCAACTTCGCGCTCGGCGCTACGTGGGGGCTCCCGGTGAGCCGCGCCTGAGTCACCGGAGCCTCGCAACGCGACGGATTTAGCTGCATGCGAAGAGTTCGCAGGTCGACCCGCAGTCAGGCGTAGCAGCACCTCTGCAGCGTCAGCGGCCCTGAGCGCCGCGCTGTCAGGGTGTCGGGCGTAAAGTGACCTGCCCGGTGGGACGAGGAAATGGTGAGTCGAGCCAAGTCGCGTGGTTGGTCGGACTGTTTGACAATGGGGGCACTGGGGAGTTGCCGATCGGTGGGTCGGCGGCGGCCTGGCTCGAGAGTGCCGTGGCCGGGCCTCTCGAATCGCTTCGCTGGTACGGTCCCCGATTTGGCTTGGGCCGAGGGAGCGAACACCATCCAGTTCCTCGTCGGTCGGATCGAGCTCGAGCGGATCTCCGCCGACGACTTCAACAAGGCCATCTATGAACGCTTCCGCCAGGGCCGCCACGCGGCCCAGTACTTCGATCCGTCCAAAGCAGAGAAAACCGAACCGGATGCCGGGCGGGCGCTGTCGACAGCAACCCGGGCGCTTTCCCAGACCAGAGCAGTCATCGACGGCGGGGCCGTCGGACCTTACTTAACGAGGGTTCGGTCGAGGTCGATTGGCACCAGTGGGCGGGAGGTGACGGTGTGGTGGAAGGGCCCTTCGTCATTGACCGTCCGCCGCCCGTCGTGTCCGGTGAACCGGGCCGTCCACGATCCGAACAGGTAGGCGCGCTCGATGCCCTCGATGTCAGCCAGTGCTGTGCCGGGTGCCGATGGAAACGCTCGTACGAGGATCGCCGAAAGACCCCCGAAGTAAGGCGCTCCCGTCCGCCGACCCAAGTCGGCCACCGAGAATTCGTCGTCCGGCGCGCCCATGATCGATGGCAAGATCTCGGCCTGCTGCTGGGATCGTAGGATCGGCAGCAACGATGGGGTGGCACTCCTCGCCCCATCGGCATCCATAGTTTGAATATGACCTCTCAGTATGCGGATACACCAGCCAATGCCGTTCGCAGGGTGTCGAACGGATCCCTGGTGTGAAATCGGTGAGAGCCGGTGGGTTGTTGGGCGGGTGTGGCTCAGAGTGGGGCGACAGATGAGGATGGGTGTGATCCGGTGCTCCGAGCGCCACTCGAGTGGTGGTTCGACCGTCGTGGCGCCTCGGCGAGATCGAACCAAGTCACAACCTGAGCAGCGGCGGTGACTTCGGGCTCAGCCGTTCGCCGCAGCTTGCGTTAAACCGCCAGCTGTGCTTGTCTGGCTGAGATCACACGAGGACAGGGGAAGCCGGTCAAAATCCGGCGCTGACCCGCAGCCGTAGGTGGGGTTCGCCCCACGAGTCGGAATGCCTGACCCCGTGCGCTCCCCTGTTAACCGTCGAGGAATTGCGGTTCGGAGCGGGACACCCTCCCGCTGTCGTACCCGGGAGAGGCCCCAATGTCATCTATCACCCACCAGCGAGTGCGCCCCGCTCGACGTCCAGCCGCCATGGCGACCGTCGCAGCAGTGCTGCTGACACTCGGCCTGATCAATCCGGTCGCTGCGGCGCCGCCGAACAACCCGGGCTCGTCGGCGGCCGGCTGGCTCGCCGCCCAGGTCAACGCCGACGGGGTGATCGAGGGATACAGCCCGGGCCAGGCCGACTACGGCATGACGCTTCAGGGCATTATCGGGCTTGCCGCAGCCGGCGCCGAAGGACCGACCGCCCGGCAGATGCTCGACGCGGTCAACGACGACATCGACACCGTCGTCGCCCCATACGGCGGGGACGACCCCGGCCGTCTGGCCCTGGCCACCCTGGCCAACGTCGCCCTTGGCGAGGATCCGACCGATGCCGGCGGGACCGACCTGGTCGCACGCCTCCAGGCCACCCGGCGGACAGTGTCGCCCGACATCGGCCTCTACGGCAGCGGCGACCCAACCTATGACGGCGCCTTCCGCCAGGGCCTGGCGCTGTTGGCGTTGGCGTCGGTGAACAACGATGACCCCGACGGTGAAGCCTGGCTGACCGACCAGCAGTGCGACACCGGTTCGTGGGTGGCCTACCGGGCCGACACCGCCGTCCCATGTCCCGCCGTCGACGCCGCAGCCTTCTCCGGCCCCGACACCAACTCGAGCGCCATGGCCCTGATGGGCCTGGCCACCCAGGGGGTCACCCCGGACCACGACGCCGTGACCTGGCTCGACGGCGTTCGCACCTCGACCGGCGGGTGGCCGTACTTCGGTGATGCCACCGAGCCCGCCGATGCCAGCTCGACCGGGTTGGTGCTCGCCGCCCTCCGAACCGTCACGGGCGCCTCCGACACCGAGGGCCTCGCCGCCCTCCGCACATTTCAGATCCCGTGCGAGGCCGGGGACCCCTCCGATGTTGGCGGCCTGTTCTTCCAGGCACAGGAGGATGGCAGCGAACTGCCCGACACCTTTTCGACCACCCAGGGCCTTTGGGGCCTGGGTGACGTTGCGTTCCCGGTGGTCGACGCCGCCATGGCCGATCACATCGAAACCGACTGCCCGGTCTCTTGCTCCTCACCCGCGCCGCACAGCTTCACCGACGTCGCGCCGACCGACTACTTCAACACCGCTGTCTCCTGGCTCGTCGAGTCGGAGATCACCGCCGGCGTCGCCCCGGGCCTCTACCGACCGAACAGCGTCGTGAATCGCGGTCAGATGGCCCAGTTCCTCTGGAAGGCCGCCGGGAGCCCGGAACCCGCCGAGACATACAGCTTCACCGACGTCGCGCCGACCGACTTCTACTACACCGCTGTCTCCTGGCTCGTCGAGTCGGAGATCACCGCCGGCGTCGCCCCGGGCCTCTACCGACCGAACAGCGTCGTGAATCGCGGTCAGATGGCCCAGTTCCTCTGGAAGGCCGCCGGAAGCCCGGAACCCGCCGAGACATACAGCTTCACCGACGTCGCGCCGACCGACTACTACTACACCGCTGTCTCCTGGCTCGTCGAGTCCGAGATCACCGCCGGCGTCGCCCCGGGTCTCTACGGCCCCAACCGCCAGTTGACACGAGGTCAGATGGCCCAGCTCCTCTGGAAGGCCGCGTGCGGGGCTTCGGCCTGACGGCCGCACTTCCGGTCGTTCAGGTTCATGGTTGGCTGCCCCTGCACACCAGGTTCTACGGTGCCAGCTCATGACCGAAACCGACCGCTCTGAAGCCTTTCCCACGTTGGCATTCGTTCGGGCCGGGTGGCACGCCGACCTGGTCGATCAGGCTCTCCGTGGGTTTCTTGAGGTCGCAACACCAGACCGTGCAGCAGTCGAGACGTTCGAGGTTCCCGGGGCCTTCGAGTTGCCCCTCCACGTGAAGGCGTTGGCCACGACCGGTCGCTTCGATGCCGTCGTCGCGGCCGGGCTGGTGGTGGACGGAGGTATCTACCGGCACGAATTTGTGGCAGATGCAGTGATCGGCGGACTGATGCGTGTTCAACTCGATGTGGGCGTGCCGGTGCTCTCCTGCGTGCTGACCCCGCATCACTTCCATGAGCACGAGGACCATCAGCGCTATTTTGCCGAGCACCTGAAGGGCAAGGGCAGGGAAGCGGCAGAAGCGTGCTTCGCAACACTCGAGGCACGCTCCAGACTGGAAGCGTGAGCGAGGTTCTACTCAGCTCGGGGGCTGCTGATCGTCACGTGGGACGACTTGAGCTGTTGCCTTGGCCCCCGCCGAGTTGGAGCACCTCCTCAAACCCCTCGATCAGACATGCAATGAACGCCTCGGGGTCGGCCACCGCGCCGAGGTCGGCCGTGACTCCGACGTTGCACGTACCCGCATAGGACATGAGCGTGAAGTTGGCGCTTGCCCCAATGGTGGGCCCAAAGGGATAGAAGCCAGTCACGCGGGCCCCGCCCACGTAGACGGAGTCACGAAACCCGGGCACGTTGCTGGCCAGGAAGTCGACGTGCTTCAGCATGCCGCCCGTGACCGATTGCGGCAGCAGGTTGAGAGCGCCGGCAATGAGGTTTGAATAGGGGATCGCCGGCTCATGACGCCACTCCTGGCTGATGCGGTCGATGGCCCGGATCCGATCTGCCGGGTCGTCCAGCCCCACCGGAACGACCATGCGGGTGAGGGTGATGTGGTTGCCACCCTCTTGGTCGTCGGCTGTCCGCAGGGACACGGGCATGGTCACCCGCAACTCGTCGACGGGTTGGTCGTGTCGGTCGTGGTAGCGGGCCAGCCCGCCGGCCACGGCCGCCATGAACGCATCGTTGACCGTGCCGCCGGCAGCGTGGCCGGCCCGTCGCAACTCCGCAAATGGAACGTCGAGTGCCTGGTACCGCCAGGCCAGGCGACGGCCGGTCATCAGGGGTGACAGGGTGTGAGTGACCGGTCGGACGAAGTTGGCGATCGAACCCGCCACCTTCAGGCTGCGGCTTGCCGCACCGATCGGGTTGCGGGCGAGGTCGACCATGTCGCCGGGAAGGCGGCGGAGCCGGTCACCTGCAAAAGCGGCGGTGCGGGACATATTGGAAGAGATCGAGTCGATGGCGAGGCGGGCGGTGGAAGTGCGGTCGGCCGGGGGCACATCCGGCATGGGTCCGGGGTCGGCCGGTTCCCGTTGAAGGTCAACCACGTGCTGGGCGAGTTGGATGGCCCCAATCCCGTCGGTCAACGAGTGGTGCACCTTCATCACCAGCGCCGACCGGCCCTCGGTGAGGCCCTCCACCAACGTGAACTCCCAAAGTGGCCGTGCCGGATCGAATGCGGTCATCCCGGAGGTGCAGGCGAAGTTGATGACCTCCTCGAGGGTGTGCGGCGCCGGTGCGGCCACGCGACGCAGGTGCCAGCCGAGATCAAAGTCCGGGTCTGGGACGCGCCGCACCGGACCAAGCCGCAACGGCGGGTGAACGAGGAGCGAGCGAAACGAGGGGGCCAGCCGGGTGGCCCGTTCCATCCGATCGACCAGCACGTCCCAATCGGGCGTGCCGTCAAACAGCGCCACGGCCACGATGGTTGACCGCAGCAACGGGTCCTCCTCCATGTGCATGGCGAACGCATCGGTCTCCCGAACCACCGGATCGAGGTTTGCGGCCATTGGATCTCCCTCGTGGTCATCGACGGACCGAACCTAGGTCCAATGCCGTTCGGCGGCCAGGGTCGATGGTCCCGAAGCAACGGAGTCGACGATGGAGGTGGGGAAGGAGATGGGTGGTCACAGTGATTCATCTGTGAGGTCTCATTTTTGTGGCATGTGACGTTGGGCATGCGCTTCAATGAAAGGTCAACCCGCCCGCACCAAAGGATGTTCCATGCGCAAGCTCGTCTCGGCAGTGATGCTGATGTCCATCGCCGTCGTCGGTCTCGGCTCCGCCAACCCCGCCGGAGCCACAGCCGGCACCACCAACATCGACTATCGATGCGTCGCCACCTATGGGGAACCCACCGTGGAAGGTCTCTACACCGACACGGTGCGCGATGTGGTGCGAGACCAACTCGACGCGGCCTTGGCGGCGAATCCGATATCTGTGAACGTCGCATATTCCACGCCGAGCAACGGCTCGCCCGGCAGGCCGTTGAAGTCGGACCCGTCGTTCAGCGTGAATGCCGCAATCCCGCAGTTTGAGATCCCGGTGGTTCCCGGCTCGGACGTCAAGGAAGCCAACCTGACCGTGCAACCCGGCGGCTACGGAACGGTCAACATGGCAGGTGCCGGTGTGTCGCCCGCAGCGATTCAGCAGAGCTTTCCGGTGCCGGCATGGAGCCCGCTCAACCTGAAGAGCCCGCCCGTTGGCGGCGTCAGCGCGCCGGTCACGATCTCCGGTAGCGCCACACCATCGGCCTTGGGCACCATCAACTACCAGCCCGGCCCGGTTCGCCTGGTGGCTTCGGTGTACCTCAGGGTGAACATCCTCTTCAACAACAACAAGGTCACACAACCGCTGGTGCTCGACTGCCTGCCAGAGGCACCCGTCGCCAACGTGGGCCCAGGTACCAACGTGGTGACCGACCCGTACCCATGCCGGGCAGACCGCCCCGCACCGCCGCACGGCTTTAGCGATGTTGCGTCCAACAAGTTCTATAACAACTCGGTGTCGTGGCTGGTGGCGTCCAACATCACGTCCGGTGTGGCACCCGGCCTCTTTGGACCGGACAAGACCGTGACGCGGGGGCAGATGGCGGCGTTCCTCTGGAACCTTCAGTGCAAGCCCGAAGCCACTTCCAACCATACGTTCAACGACGTGGCCCCGCCCGCCTACTACGACACACCGGTGTCGTGGCTGGTGGAGGCGGGAGTCACCGGTGGCGTTGCTCCCGGTAAGTTCGGGCCGAGCGCCAAGGTGACCCGCGGTCAGATGGCAACGTTCCTGTGGGCGCTCGCCGGTTCGCCCGCCCCTGTCGGCTCGCCCGGGTTTGTAGACGTGAACCCCGAAGCGTCCTATGCGACCCCGGTGGCCTGGTTGGTGGAGGCTGGCGTCACCGGAGGCACGTCGGCCACGACGTTCTCGCCCAGCGCGCCGGTCACGCGCGGCCAGATGGCTGTGTTCCTGGATCAGTACGACCGGAACGTTTGGCCCCCCACCGTCTGAGCGTCCGAGCGTTGCCTGGGCGGGTGGAGCCGCCACTCCGCTCAGGCAACGGGTGTCTCGTCCGACCTTGTCGTCTCGACGATCCACTGTTGTGGCGTTGGTCCGGGCCAACCAGAAACGAGAACCTGTTCTGATTCGGTGCTAGAACCACCCGATGGGGTTCAACATCGCAGATCTGTTCGAGCGCGCCGTGGACGCGGTGCCCGATCGGACCGCAGTCGTGTGCGGTGACAGGTCGCTGACCTTCGCCGAGTTCGATGCCGAGTCCAACCGGCTGGCCAACCACCTGCTGTCCGAAGGCATCGGGACCGGCGACCACATCGGCATCTACGCCCAGAACTCGGTGGAATGGCTGATCGCCATGATCGCTGCGTTCAAGGTGCGTGGCGTGCCGATCAACATCAACTTTCGCTACGTCGAAGACGAACTGGTCTACCTGTTCGACAACGCCGACCTGGTGGCGTTGGTGCACGACCGGGGCTACGTCGACCGGATCGCGTCGGTGACCGAGCGCGTGCCCGGGTTGCGGCACCTGGTGACGATCGAGGATGGGAGTGATGCCGACCCCGCCACGATCGGATCGGTCGCGTGGGCAGACGCAGTTGGGGCGGCGAGCACCGACCGTCCGCAGGTGGAACGCTCCGGCGACGATCACTACGTGCTCTACACCGGGGGCACCACCGGCATGCCCAAGGGTGTCGTGTGGCGCCATGAGGATGTCTTCTATGCGCTGGGTGGAGGCGTGGACGCCTACACCAACGAACGCATCACCCACGGGCAGGAACTGGCCGACAAGGCACGGGCCTCCGACGCACCGATGGTGGCCCTGAACACACCGCCGCTGATGCACGGCGCCGCGCAATGGGGGTCGCTGCGGTTTCTCTTCGAGGGCAACACCGTGGTGTTCGTTCGCAACTTCAGCCCCGAAGCGGTGTTTGACGCCATCGAGGCCAACCGGGTGACCACCATCGTCATCACCGGCGACGCCATGGCCCGCCCGTTGGTGGAAACCCTGGCCGAACAGCCCGACCGTTGGGACCTGTCCTCGCTGTTCGTCGTGTCCTCCAGCGCAGTGGTGTTCAGCCCGTCGCTGAAGGAACAGATGTTGGATCTGCTGCCCGACATCATCATCGTTGACGCCATCGGCTCGTCGGAGAGCGGCATGAACGGCATGGTCGTGCAGACCAAAGGCGAGACAGCCACCCACGGCGGGGGAGGGCCGACGGTGAAGGCCGGGCGCGACGCGGCGGTGTTGGACGACGATCTCAACCCGATGGAACCGGGCACCGGCGTGATCGGCAAGCTGGCCCGGGGCGGCAACATCCCGGTGGGCTACTACAAGGACCCCGTGAAGACCGCCGCCACGTTTGTCACCGCCGCCGACGGCAACCGTTATGCGGTTGCCGGGGACTTTGCCAGGTTGGAGGCCGATGGCACCATCACGCTGTTGGGGCGGGGCTCGGTCTGCATCAACTCGGGCGGCGAAAAGATCTTCCCAGAGGAGGTCGAGGGCGTGTTGAAGGCCCACCCGGCCGTGTACGACACCATTGTGGTGGGCGTTCCCGATGACCGCTGGGGCCAGGCGGTTTGCGCCGTGGTGCAGCCGAGGGACCTTGAGGCGCCGCCGTCGTTGGCGTCGCTGGCCGACCACTGCCGCTCGCATCTCGCCGGGTACAAGCTGCCCCGCCACCTGGTGCTGACCGACGAAATCGTGCGCTCACCCAGTGGCAAACCCGACTATCCGTGGGCCAGTGTGCTGGCAAAGGAGGAACTCGGCCTCGATTGATCTGCGGAGCCGCCTGCGGGAACACATGGCAGCCCCAGTACGTTGAGCGGACCACATGCACACTTTCAGCTACATGCGCAACGCCCGGATGGGCATCGACGAGGACGAACGCCCCACTCGCCAGACCGTCCGCCGGGTGATGACCTTCGCCCGGCCCTACCGTCGTCAACTGATCGCCTTTGTCGCGGTGATCGTCATCGAGTCGGTGCTGGCGCTCATCCCAACGCTGGTCTTTCGGGAACTGATCGACAGCACCATCCCAAACAAAAACACGAGGCAGTTGGCTGTGTTGGCCGCCGCGGTGATCGCCGTAGGACTGGTCAACGCGGCACTGTCGCTGCTGGAGCGGTGGTGGTCGGCCCGTATCGGTGAAGGGCTGATCTACGACCTTCGGACCGCGCTCCACAACCATGTTCAGCGAATGCCGGTGGGCTTTTTCACCCGCACCCGCACCGGTGCCCTGACCAACCGGATGAACAACGACGTGATCGGCGCCCAACGGGCGCTCACCGGCACGCTCGGGTCGGTCGCCTCCAATGGCGCAGCCCTCACCGCCACACTGATCACGGTGTTTGCGTTGGAATGGCGTCTCACGCTGCTGTCTTTGGTGCTGTTGCCACTCTTTCTCGTCCCGGCCAGCCGGGTGGGTAAGCGGTTGGCCGGCATCACCTTGGAGGGCATGAACCTCAACGCCGAGATGAACACCGGCCTGACCGAACGGCTGAGCGCATCGGGTGCCCAGTTGGTGAAGCTGTACGGCCGATACGACGACGAACAGGCCACGCTCGACAGTCAGGCCGCCCGGGTGCGCGACATCGGGGTGCGTCAGGCGATGACCGTGCGCACGTTCATGACCGGACTCGAACTGGTCGGCACGGTCGCCCTGGGTGTGCTCTATTGGCTGGGCGGCATGCTGGTGGTCAATGGTGGACTGACGCTGGGCA
Organism: Candidatus Microthrix parvicella Bio17-1; assembly: GCF_000299415.1. Taxonomy (NCBI): domain Bacteria; kingdom Bacillati; phylum Actinomycetota; class Acidimicrobiia; order Acidimicrobiales; family Microthrixaceae; genus Candidatus Neomicrothrix; species Candidatus Neomicrothrix parvicella. Next base: position 1,569,562 of record NZ_AMPG01000001.1, on the reverse strand, counting down.
CGCTTGCAGCGCTTACCATCTTGATGCCCCGAATCTACCAGCCACTCAGTGCGTTGAGTAATACGCGGGTGGACGTCATGGGGGCCCTGGTGAGCTTTGACCGGGTGTTCGAGGTGCTGGATCTCCCCAACCCGATCACCGATGAGCCGGGCGCTATCGGGCTGATCGCTCCGGCCGGTGCGCTCGCCTTCGACCACGTCGACTTTGCCTATCCCGGCAGTGAGTCCACGTCGATCGCCTCGCTGGAGGCGGTGGGGGAGGATCATCGCGAGGGAGGCCCGGTGCTGCGCGACGTGACGGCCACCATCGAGCCCGGCTGGACCGTGGCGTTGGTCGGCCCATCCGGTGCGGGCAAGACCACGCTGGCATCACTGGTGCCCCGTCTGTGGGACGTGACCGACGGCGCCATCACCGTGGACGGGCACGACGTACGGTCGGTCACCCAGGACAGCCTTCGGGCCGCCATTGGCGTGGTACCTCAGGACCCGCACCTGTTCCACATCACCGTGGCCGAAAACCTGCGCTACGCCCGTCCTGATGCCACCGACGAGGAACTGCGCGAGGCCGCACGTGCCGCACAGGTGCTGCACGTGATCGAGGCGTTACCCCAGGGGTTCGACACCGTGGTGGGCGAGCGTGGTTACCGGCTGAGTGGCGGCGAGAAGCAACGTGTGGCCATCGCCCGCATGCTGCTGAAGGACCCGTCGATCGTGATCCTCGACGAGGCCACCTCCAGCCTGGACACCGAGTCCGAGGCAGCCGTGCAGCGGGCACTGGGCACAGCGCTGCTGGGCCGCACGGCGCTGGTGATCGCCCACCGGCTTTCCACGATCGTCGGCGCCGACCTGATCCTGGTGCTGGACGAAGGCAGGGTGGTCGAACGAGGCCGACACGATGAGCTGTTGGCCGTAGAGGGCCTGTATGCGGCCCTCTACCGCACCCTGGTGGAGGGTTCGGGATCGATGCTGCCCGAGGTCGAAGCCGTGGTCGGGTAGGGACTCCTCGGGGTTTGTCGCTCGGTGGAACCCAACCTCCCGATCGGGCGGTAGCCTTCGCCGGTGGCCGCTCCCACCTTCACCGTCGGAGAGCTGATCGATCAGGCCAACGTCGCCCTTGCCGGAATGTTTCCCGGCGAGGTGTGGGTGGAGGGCGAGATCCATAACAAGGGTCGTCCGTCAGCGGCCGGGCACACCTACTTCAGCCTGGTGGAGGCCCGCACCGACCCGCTCACAGGACGGAAGCAGAACGCCACGATCAATGTGGCCTTGTTCAACAAGGCACGCGATCGCGTCAACCGTCACCTGCGACGCGCTCACGGTCAGGTGCGCATGGACGATGGCGTGCGCGTGCGGTTGCGGGGCACGGTGGCGATCTACCCCGCCAGCAGCACGTTTCAAATGGTGATGGTGGGCATCGACCCCACGTTTACGTTGGGCAGCCTGGCCGCCGAACGGGCGGCGTTGCTCGGCCGCCTGGAGAACGAGGGGCTGATCGGTGCCAACGCAGCCCGTCCGCTGAACCCGCTGCCCCTGCGGGTGACGTTGATCGCCAGCCGAGGGTCGGCCGCCGAGGCCGACTTTCTTCACGAACTCGAGCTCAGCCGATTGGGCTTTCAAATCAGAAGCATCGACACCCGGGTGCAGGGTGTCGACGCCCCCGAGGAACTGGCCGCGGCGCTTTCGCTCGCAGGCTCGTGCCCTGCTGATGCGGTGGTGCTGATTCGGGGCGGGGGCGCCCGCACCGACCTCGCCGCGTTCGATGCCGAGGTGGTGGCGCGTGCCATCGCCGCGTGTGGGCACCCGGTGCTCACCGGTATCGGCCACGAGGTGGACACCTCGGTGGCCGACCAGGTGGCTCATGGCGCCTACAAGACTCCCACCGCCGTGGCGGGCGCCTTGATCGAGGCGGTGTCAGCCCGAGCTCACGAGGTCGAGGAGTGCGCTGCCCGGCTGGCACGGGTGGCCGACGCCTCGCTCACCGACGCAGAGCGCTCCTTCGGCGAACGTCGCACCCGGTTGCGAGATGCGGCGGTGCGAACCACCGAGGTGGCAGACGCTCGCGTGGCCGCCGCCTTCCCCCGGGTGGCGGCGGCGGCTCGTCGGTCGGTGGGCCACAACGAGCGCATTGCGCAGAACGCATCGGCCAGGTTGCCGGTCATGGCAAACGCTGTGCTGCGGGGCGCCGAGGCGGTGCTCGCCGAACCCGTGCGCCGACTCGGCCGGGTTGGATCGCAACTGGACCTCGCCGAAGAACGACTCGATCACCTCGGGGCCCTGGTGGAAGCCGTCGATCCGGCGCGCCTGCTGGCCCGGGGATACGCCATGGTGCTCAAGGAGCCCGAGGGCGCGGATTTCAATGGGGGCGCCGGTCGCCTGGTGCGCAACGTGAGTGACGTGGCGGTTGGCGACCGGTTGGGCATCCGCCTCGCCGACGGCACGGTCGCCGCCACCGTCTCCGGGATCGGCCACCGTCGTCGGCCTGATGCGAACCCCGCCGCAGAACGGTCGAGCCCAGACGGCCTGCCGAACAGCCACGTTCACACGAATGACTCCGGAGATGACCAATGAGCGACACCGATGCCCCAGCGACCGGCGATGAGGACGTCGTCAACCCAGCCGACGCACAGATGGGGTGGGCCGATGCGATGAGCGAACTGTCCACGATCCTTGCCGAACTTGAACGAGACGATGTCGATCTTGACGTGCTTGCCGACCGGGTGGAGCGGGCAGCCTGGTTGATCGCAGTGTGTCGGGACCGAATCGCCGGCACTCGGCTGCGGGTGGACGAGTTGGTATCTGAGTTGGCTCAGGATGACTTGACCGAATGATGCGACGTGGCGGAAGGAGTTGACCCGAGCGGCCCACCCGTCGTTCGGGGTGGACGTGTCCAGGACAAGGGTGGGTGCGTTTTTGGCGGAACCGGTTAGGCCAGGTCGCGTTCCAGGTCGGTGAGGGCGTCGGGGATCGATCCCTCCAACACGCCGGCCTCGTCAACCACCGCCTCCAGCCATGGGGGGCGCACGTGGGCGCATACCCACAGCGGGTGCCGGTTTGGATGTGCAGTCAGCACGAACCGAGCGAAGGCCTGGGCGTAGTCCTGTGGGCGCACGTCGGTGGCCAGGTCGGTGAGTGCCCAAGGATCGGGGGTGCCCGCCCACTGCTCCGCCGGGGCAACGATCGAAGGGCTGCCCGGTTCGGTGCCACCACCGGCGATACCCGGACCGTCCGACAACACCACGCCTGGCACCTGGGCTGAGCGGAGCCCGGCCAGCAGCAGCGCCACGTAGGCGCCCAGCCCGCGCCCGACGAGAACCGCCGAGCCGACGTGGCGTAGGGCCGCGTCGGCATCGGCCACCAGGGTCTCGGAGGTGTAACCCCCGCCGCGAGGTATCGAGGAGTCTCCATGGCCTGTGAAATCCAACCCGTAGATCGGACCCTGCCAGGATTGAGCCACCTGGGTCGGTGGCGCTTCAGGTGTGGCTTCGCCCAGGCCGTGGAGCAACAGCAGGTTGGGACCCTCACCGTCCACCAGACGGTGCAGCGCCAGGCTGATACGTCCGTGGCTGATCATGGTGGGAACCGGCGAAGGTGCTGAGGAACGGCTCACGACAGAAACTCTCCAATCATGTCGGCCACCAGCTCAGGGGCCTCGATGTGAACAAAATGACCGACGCCATCGAGCGTCTCGAAGCGGGCGCCGGGGGGCAGGTAGGCATCGACGTCGCCCGGCCGGGTTCCCCAGCCCATCTCCTCCAGTTCCAAGCCGAGCACCCCAAGAAAGGGCACACCCAAAGCTGGCAGCCGAGCCATCGACCACTCGGGCCGCCACGGCCCCAGTCCGCCCATCCGCAGCGTGGGATCGATCTTCCAGCGCCACCCATCGTCGTCTTCTCGCGCTCCAACGGTCACGAGGTACTGCAACCATTCGGGGCTCATGCGGATGTTCATGCGGGCGCGCCGCCGGGCCAGACCCTCGATGGTGCCGGGCCGTCGCTGCTTGCCTTCAAGCGATGCCCGGTGGTTGAGCCAGGCCAGTGCCGCCTCGGACATCATGGCGTTGCGCTGTTCGGCCACGTCGGGAACGAAGCGCCTCGACGGCAGACCATCGAGGTTGATCAGGTGGCTGACGCGGTGGGGCATCACCTCGGAGAGCTGCATGGTGAGCACGCCGCCCTTGGAGTGGCCAATCCAGGGGATTGCCCGATCGGTGGTGCTGTGCAGCACCGCGGCTGCGTCGCGGATGTCGGCCTGAAAGGAGTACAGGTCGGCATGGTCAGAGTCACCATGACCGCGCTGATCCCAACTGACCACCCGCCATCCGGCGTCGGCAAGTAGTGGGGCAAACCCGTTGAGCGTCTCGGCGAAGTCGAAGCCGCCGTGGGCCATCAACAGCGGGGGACCATCGGCGTCACCCCACTCCACCACCGAAATGTTCACACCGGAGGAGTTCACCCGTCGGCGCCGGTCGGGGCGCCGGGCACCCGCAAATGCGCCGGCCACCGCCTCCGTGATGGGACGGGGCGCCTGCTCATCGTCGTCGGCGGGTGGGACTGTTGAGGTATCGCTCACCTGGCAACCTCGCTGTTTTGAAGGGTATCGGTTGACTGTTTGTAACCGGGACGACCGCAGCATACGAAACGCCAACTAGGTCAAGCGTCACAGCTGCTCCGAAACGATGTACGGGAAGCGCCGGTACTCTTACTGCTATCTAGGCAACGACCGCGCCCACTCTGCGCCCCGACGGGGCTGGGCATCGATGGGTCATGCAGGTCGACCTGCGAGGCTCAGCTTCCCCAAAGACTGCGTCGAAAATGCTTTCAACGAGCGTAATCGAGCTGGCCGAGTTGGCCACGCTGCGATGCACCTTGCCTCTGGGTGGAGTGGACGATTCGAACCTGAATCTGGGCCTGCCGCCGGTGCTGCGGCCAACCTGGGCCCGCTGGTCAACTCCCTGCGGTGGGGAGCGCTCGGATACTGGTTGGTCGCTGTGGTCCTGATTGTGGCAATCGGCCGGGGCCCGGCGCTCGGCCTGTTGAGCGCCGGCCTGGGTTGGGCAGCGGTGATCCCGGGCATGGTGCTGACGGCCGAACCCTCCTACCAGTGAGCTCGCAGAAGGTAGTCCCGGTAGCGGCAATGTTGGCTGGGTTGTCTCTGGTCGGGTTCGGACGGAAACGTTTGCTTGACGTTGAGGCCCGGCGGCTCAATCTCAGCCGACGGGTGAGCGCGCTCAGTGAAACCAACGACCTGTTGAGCGCGCTCAACTCCATCGCCAGAACGCTGCCCGACTCGCTCAACATGCGCGATGCGATCGACTCGGTGCGTCAACAGCTGTTGGAGAGCTTTCAACCGCAGGTGATGGCTTTGCTGGAGCGAGACTCCTCCGGGGCGTGGACGCCGCGTCTCGTCGAGGGAACTCAGTTCTCGCTCAATACCGAGACGGAAGAACTGCCGGAGCCGTTGGCCATGGCAGTCGATCAATTCGCTCCTGTCCTGTGGCCTTCGTTGGAGGGAGAACAGGGTCTGAACGAAGGCTCCTCCAGTGGCATGTACACCGCGTTGAGGGCGCGCGATGAACTGGTCGGTGTACTGGGTATCGAGACGACCCGCCCCGTCGGATACGGGCAGCGGGAGGCCAATCTGTTGTCGGGCCTGGCCGACCTGGCAGCGCTCACCTTGGACAACTCTCGACGATTTGGGCACCTTCGCATCTTGGGGGCTCAAAATGAACGGACCAGGATTGCTTGCGATCTGCACGATCGGCTTGGCCAATGGCTCACGTACTTCAAGATGGAGCTGGAGCGCGTCAGTAGCCGCTCCGACCATGACCTGGAGCTGCTCCGGCTGAGCTGGGAAGCGGCCGAAGCGCTCGACGAACTGCGGGAAACCCTGCGCGAGCTCCGGTCGGAGGTCAACGACCAACGCACCTTTGTGGGGGAGGCGAAGGAGTTGATCGTCAGGCTGGAAAGGCGGAGCGGTCTCTCGGTGAGCCTCGTCGTTGTCAACCCCGGCCAGACGTTGACCCCTCCGGTTGAGACCGAGATGCTTCGCATCATGCAGGAATCGCTGAACAACGTGGAGAAGCACGCCAAGGCCTCGATCGTATCGATCACGTGGAACGTGACTCAAGGAGTTGGCGCCCTGACCGTTGCTGATAACGGCAAGGGTTTTGAAAGGTGCCAGAGTGCGCGCGACAACTCATATGGTTTGATGGGAATGCGAGAACGAGCGGATGCCATCGGTGCTCGCATCAACATCTCCAGCGACCTCGGGGTGGGCACCACGGTTACCGTTTCTACGGCCGATCTTCATTCGAAAGGACCTCATACATGACGAGAATTGTTTTGGTCGATGACCATCAGGTACTACGCGATGGCATCAGACGCAGCCTTGAAGACGCCGGTGAGGAGGTGGTGGGCGAGGCCGGTGATGGCGAGGAGGCGGTGGCAGTGGTGGCCCAAACCCGCCCCGATGTCGTGCTGATGGACCTGGAAATGCCGGTGTTGGACGGCGTGGAGTCGTGCAAACGCATTCTGGCGCAGTTTCCCACCACACTGGTGGTGGTCTTGACCATGCACGAGGACGTGGCACGCACGCGGGCCGCACTGTCGGCCGGAGCGGTTGCCTACCTCACCAAGGGCACGTCGATGAACGAGGTGATCGACGCTATTCGCAACGTGGTGGCGGGCGAGACGGTGTTGTCGGTGGAACTGGCAATGTCGATACTGAGGACGGCAGATGAGAGCGGCGAGGTCAACGACCTTCTTTCGGATCGGCAGGTCGAGATCTTGCAGCGCATTGCGGATGGGTTGAGCACGAAGCAGGTTGCTCGTGAATTGGGGATTTCCCATAAGACGGTGTACAACCACCTCAATGCCATCTACCGCCGGTTGGATACTCAGAGCCTGACCCACGCCGTGCTCTCGGCGGTGCGCAAAGGCATCATTCACCTTGATTCAGAAGAGTGAGCCGGAGGCACATTCCGCCCCGTTCGTTCAGGGTCTTGCCCATGTTTTCGAGTGCTTGGGTGTCGAACCTGACTGTGAGAACTCTGGCAACCACGGTCGACGAGATGTGATGAGCCCTTTCCCGCGACGACCAGGACTCGCCCTCACCGGTTCGTTTTCTGTGCGCGTCATGTTGGCCCTGGTGACTTCGTCGGCGGTCACGGCAGGCGTGGCCGGACCGTTGGCTGCCCAGGCGCTCGATGTAAGAAGCAATCAGGTCGGTGTCGCAGCGTTCCCAGACCGGTTGGGTTTCCCGCTCGACGATCAGCCCAATCGTGGCTCAATGGTTGATGTGCGGAATCCAATCACCCAAACGGGCGAAGCCGTACAAAGCGATGCCGTGCAAACCAATGCCGCAGCCCCGAATGCCCCACCTCCAGCCGCTCCGACCGCATCGGACCTTCCGGAAGCAGCAAACGTTCCCGCCGAGGCGGGAGCTTCCAGCGGGCGGTGCCGACGTCGTCACAAGTTGGGTCGAAAGTCGGGAACTTTGCGGGAGACGGTTCCGTTGGCGGAGGCACCAAGGGCGATGGCTCCGGTTCTGGAGGTTCAGAATGGCTCGATGTCGAGACACTCAGCGAGGGTCCGCGCGTGCTCCGTGTTCTTGCCAACGCGCCGGGCCGAGGCGAGGTTGCCGTCTCGGCCACGTTTGCCGTCCGGCCTGCTGTGGGGGAGTAGGGCCACCAAACCGTCGGGTGACCGCCCGGTGGATTCCGTCCGGGACCCTGCAGCCGGGCCCGGTACCATCGAGTGCGAACGGGGCGCAGGCTCCTCCGCTCCCCGACGCAAGGTCACGCTCATGTCCGACGTTCTCAACGAAGCGGCCCGACGTCGCACGTTCGCCATCATCTCCCATCCCGACGCTGGTAAGACCACGCTGACCGAGAAGTTTCTGCTGTATGGCGGTGCGCTCGCGGTGGAAGCCGGATCGGTCAAGGGCAAGGGCGGCCGTCGGTCGGCCACCTCCGACTGGATGGCGATGGAGCAGCAGCGAGGTATCTCGATCACCTCAACCGTGTTGCAGTTCAACTATCGAAACTGCGTGGTCAACCTGCTGGACACCCCCGGGCACCGCGACTTCTCCGAAGACACCTATCGGGTGTTGGCAGGGTGCGACGGCGCCATCATGGTGCTCGATGCCGCCAAGGGAATTGAGCCACAGACGCTCAAACTGTTCGAAGTTTGTCGTGACAGGGGGCTTCCACTTCTCAGCTTCGTCAACAAATGGGATCGACCGGCACGCGAGCCCCTGGAGGTCCTGGACGACATCGAGAGTCAGTTGGGCCTGATCCCCACGCCTGTCACCTGGCCGGTCGGCGCCGACACCGACTTTCGAGGCGTCATCGACCGTCGCGACGGCTCCTACACCCGGTACACCCGGACCACCGGCGGTGCGCGGGTGGCACCGGAAGAGGACGTCGACCCCGCTCGGGCCGAGGAGTTGGACGGCATGCTGTGGCAGCAGGCCACCGAGGAGCTCGGGCTGCTGGACGAGGTGGGATCCGAGTTCGACGTGGAGACGTTTCTGGCCGGTATCACCACGCCGACGCTGTTCGGGTCGGCCATGACCAACTTTGGCGTGCGCAAGTTGCTTGACGCCGTGATCGACCTGGTGCCGTCGCCTCGCCCACGGGTCACCGCCGATGGCGGTGCCCGACAACTTGAGGCCCCGCTGTCCGGGTTCGTGTTCAAGGTTCAGGCCAACACCGACAAGGCCCATCGCGATCGTGTGGCCTATGTTCGAATCTGCTCGGGTCGTTTCGAGCGTGGCGATGTTGCCATCCACGCTCGCACCGGGAAGCCATTCGCCACCAAGTACGCCCATACCGCGTTTGGGTCCGATCGTGAGACGGTCGAGGAGGCCTACCCTGGCGACGTGGTGGGCCTGGTAAACGCTACGGATCTGCGGGTGGGTGACACGCTGTACATCGACGAGCCGGTGGAATTTCCATCGATCCCGGCCTTCGCCCCCGAACACTTTCGTGTGGCCCGACCGGCCGATGTCAGCCGCTTCAAGCAGTTTCGGCGGGGTATCAACCAACTGGACGAGGAGGGTGTTGTTCAGGTGCTGCGCGACATCGACCTGGGTGACCAGGCACCGACGCTGGCAGCGGTGGGACCGATGCAGTTCGATGTGGCCAAGTGGCGGCTGGAGCAGGAGTTCGGCGCTCCGACGTTGTTGGAGTCCACGCCCTATCAGGTGGCCCGACGCACCGATGCCGAGTCGGCGCTACCGCTGCGCCAAATGTCGGGGGTGACCGTGCTGGAGCGGTCCGACGGCGTCCTGCTGGCCTTGTTCGAGAGCCCGTACTGGCTGGATCGGGTGATCGCCGACCAACCGGAACTCACGCTGGAGAAGTTGCTGGCCGAGGGTGCGCTGCGCGAGCGGTAGCGGCGAAGGTTTCGATCAGCTGGGCCAGGCGCCGGGGTGCCTCCTGCATGACTTGGTGTCCGACGTCGGGCAACTCCACCAGTTCGGCCTGGGGGATCAATGCTGCCAACCGGCGGGCCAGACGCGGTGCGGTGAGGTGATCGTTGGCGCCGACGATCACCAGCGCCGGGCCCTCGTAGCGGGCCAGCGAATCGGTCAGGTCGTGGGCGAGGATGGACCGTCCCGCCTCGATCGACGTGACGGCGGGAACTTCGACGATCATCTGGCGCACCGCCTCGATGGCGACACCCGAAGGATTCTTACCGAAGGCAATTCGAACCAGCGAGGCCGACACGTCACCGGGTCGCCATAGATGCTCGACCGGGAGATCGGAACGGGCGGCGATGCCAGCCAACGCACCGGCGCCGGCACCGAGGTACGGCGTGACCCGGTGGGGCGTCAGTTCGGTGGCGGCGGTGGCGAGAAACACCAGGCCGGATGTGTGCTCCAAGCAGTGCTTTCGATGGTCGACCGCGTAACGCCCCAGTGCCATGCCGCCCATTGAATGGCCCATCACGATGGCGTCGGTGGCGTTGAGATGATCCAGCACTTCGGCCAGGTCTCGTCCGATGGCATCCAAGGTGACGCCGTCGTGGCCGGTGGTGGACCGGCCGTGACCACGCATGTCCCAGGCGATCACCCGAAATCGATCAGACAACAGATGGAAGAGCGGATTCCACGTCCACCATTGCAGGGTCACGCCGTGCAGCAGTACCAGCGGTCGGCCTCGCCCCGCCTCGACGACGTGGAGGATGGCGCCGTCGCTGGTCGGCACCTCGTGGTGGGTCAGGCCGGTTGGCGGTTCCAGCAACGGGTCGATGTCGGGCCGTTCGCGAGTGCGAACCCGGCGACCGCCCAACCGCAGCCCCACAGCCGTAGCGATTGCAGCAACCCCCACTACGCCGGCTGCGAGTCCAACGGTCCTTCGGTCCATCAAGCGACCGTACCGAGCGTTCGTCGGCTCACCCAAGGCCGGCTGGGTCGATGGTCGGGCGTTGCGAATCCGTTCAGCATGGTTTCGGGGTGTTCCGGGAGGTTTGGTGATCCTTCGGGCGCCACTATCTTGGTGTCCCATGACCACCCCTGCCGCTTGGTACCCAGACCCTTCCGACGCCTCTCAACAGCGCTACTGGGATGGCACCCAGTGGACCCAGCACACGCGGTCTGCAACGGCCGGCGAAACCCAAGGATCTGCGCCGCAAGAGACACAGGCGAACCCGCAGGCTCAGGCCGAGCAGGCCCAGGTCGCTCAACCTGCCGGGGCAGCGGCGCCGACGTCAGCGCCAGGGGCAGCGGCTTCGGTGGCTGGTATTCAGACCGACCTGCTGACCGATGAACGCTACGCCGAGGTGGGGTCGAACCAACGGGTCATCAAGCAAAACAGCCGCCTGCTGAAGGTGGTGCTTGGTGATGACGTGCTGGCCAAACAGGGCTCCATGGTGGCCGTGCAGGGCCGAATCGACTTCGATCACGAGGGCGCAGGCCTGGGCAAGTTTATGAAGAAGGCGGTCACCGGTGAGGGCCTGCCGCTGATGCGCTGCAAGGGCCAGGGGGAGTTGTTCCTGGCCGATCGGGGCAATCAGGTGCACATCATCCACCTGAACGGCGCCGGGCTCACCGCCAACGGTCGCAACATCCTGGCCTTCGAGCCGGCGCTCAGCTGGGACATCGAGCGGGTCAAGGGCGCCGGCATGACCGCCGGTGGCATGTTCAATACCCGGCTTGAGGGTACCGGCTGGGTGGCCATCACCACCGACGGTGACCCTGTGGTGCTTCGCACCGATGCGCCCACGTTTGTCGACACCGACGCCGTGGTGGCGTGGAGCTCCAACCTGCAGACCAGCCTGAACCGCACCATGAAGGCCAAGGCCGCCATCGGTCTCGGCTCCGGAGAGGCGGTGCAGCTCACGTTCCAGGGCGACGGCATCGTCATCGTGCAGCCGTCCGAGGGCCGAATCGTCACCGCCTGACGGGCATCCACGATGGGCCCCGGCCAGCGATTGTCGACGATGCTGAGCGGCTGAAGGCATTGCCGAAGTCATTGGAGGTCCGAGGCGCGGTTGGGGGTATCATGTGGGATCACTTGGGGCTGTAGCTCAGTTGGCTAGAGCACCTGCTTTGCAAGCAGGAAGTCACGGGTTCGAGTCCCGTCAGCTCCACTCGAAAAACCATGCGCAGCGGTGGTTCGTTGTCTGCCCATCGCACCTGTCACGGATCGATGTCTCCGTCGGCGGAGGAGACATCGGCCAGCGCCCGTTCGAGGCTGGGATAGAAGTGCTCCTGATCCAGGGTTGTGTTGAGGCCATAGGCGCGGACCAGGACCTGCAGCCTGTCCCTCATCTCGACAAAGGACAGGTGGACGCCCTTGTTGTTCAATTCCTCGTCGAGGTCGCGCAGGACCTCCGCTGCCGTGACGTCGATGTCGGTGATGGCCTCGCACTGCAGCACGATCCAGTCGGGCCGGCGTTCCTTTGCGAGGTTGCGCACCTGGTCACGAAACTGTCCGGCGTTGGCGAAGAACAGCGGTGCCTCCCATCGGAACACCACGACGTCGGGCAGCTGTGTGGCGGAGGGGTGCTCCGCCACGCTGTGCCAACCACCCAGCTCCGGGACGTTGCCCAGCACCGCGCCATGTGGCCACCAGTTGCGCCGGAAGAACAACAAAATAGCCAGCACGATGGCGATAACGATGCCCTGCAGGACGCCCAGAATGATGACGCCGACGGCGGCTACCAGGCTGATGACCAGGGACGAAGGACGGATTGCGGCGTAACGACGGAGGGCGCCCAGGTCCATCAGCGATAGGGCAGCGGTGATGATCACGGCGGCGAGCGCGGTCTGGGGCAAATCGGCCAACAGACCGTTGAGGAACAGCAGCAGAGCGGCGACCAGTCCGGCGCCGGCCAGGCCGGTCAACTGGCTCTTGGCGCCGGATTGATCGGCCACCGCTGTGCGGGAACCGCTGACCGACACGGAAAAACCCTGGAACAACCCGGCAGCGATATTGGCCGCCCCGATGCCGATCATTTCCTGATTCGCATCGACTTCCTCGTTGTGCCGGGAGGCGAAGCTGCTGGAGGTGGCGATGGTGTCGGCGAGCGACACCATGGTGATGCCCACCGCCCCGACGAGAAGCGGAACCACATCGGACCAGCCGCTCCAGGGCAACGACGGTGCGGGAACACCCTTGGGAAGCACCCCAACCGTTGTCACCTCTGAAGCGGCGAGATCAAATACTGCTGAAGCCACCGTGGCTCCGGCGACGGCCACCAGCACCGCCGGCACCTTGGTGGTCAAGCGCGGCAACACCAACAGCACGATCAGGACACACAGCCCGGTGATCAAGGTTGTGCGGTTGGTTTGATCGAGGCCGCGCAAAAACAGACGGACCTCGTCGACGAAGCCGTCGGCGTCGGTTGAAAAGCCGAACAGCTTGGGCAACTGGCCCACGATGATGGTCACCGCCAAACCGTTGAGGTAACCAACCCGGACCTCGCTCGAGAGCAGGTCCGCGACGAAACCGAGCTTGGCCAGCCCGAGCCCGATCATGAGGATTCCAACGAGGGCGGCCAGCATCCCGGCCAGCACGATCGCGCTCGACGGGTCTCCCGTGACGACGAGTGGCGTGATGGCGGCCAGGATCAACGGCGACACCGACGAGTCCGGCCCCAGCACGAGCACCTTCGAGGGTCCAAACACCGCGTAGGCCACCAGACACGCGATCGTCGTGTACAGCCCGGTCACCGGTGGCAGCCCGGCCAGTTCGGCATAGGCCATGCCCTGCGGTACCAGAATGGCAGCCAAAACGATGCCCGCCACCAGGTCGGGCCGCAGCCACCTGCGTTTGTACTGTCGGAAGGTACTCAGCCCTGGAGCCCAGCGTTGTAGGGCGTTCACCGGCGGAGACGGTGACGTTGTTGTCTGACTCGTTGCCACGCCTCCGGCCATTCGCTCCACCGGCGTTTCGAATCGGCCCGGAGTGAGGCGATCATCTGACCCGCCACGAGTGCCGTCGATGGTTGTTCGGCCGCAGCGCTTCGGAGCCAGGCCTGAGCCACCTCGTAGTCGTGGATGTCGCCAAGGACATCCTGCAATCCACCGAGTTTCCGATCGAGCCGGGCCGAACCTGGCCCGAGGATCGGCGCGGCCGCCTGCACGGCTGCCCTGTATCGCTTGGTGATGATGCGGGTTCGGTGCAGCGCATGTGGGGTTGGGCCAGAGGCGAGACGGTGAACCCGACGGTTGAGCTTCCTCCATCGTCGCCGCACCAGCCGCCTGAGGTGTTGTTTGGTTTCGGCGTCATCGACCGTTGGCTGCGTTCGATTGACGAATTCCCGGACGGAATCAACCAGCACGTCGAGCAGGTTCAGGTACCGCTCGCTCGTGAGTGCTTCGAGAATGATTCCGTAGGCCAGCTGGGACTGCTCGTCGCAGCGGCAGAGCAACTCTTCAAGCGCTGCGACATCCTGTGGGGCCACCTCGTCCCGTTCCTTCGCCAGGCGGGCGCGAAGGACATCCAGGTCCCGCCTGGCGCTTGTCGTGCCCGCCAGCCACCCGAGTTCGTGACGAAGCGAGTCGGCCGACGCCATGTCGAGCAGGGCGGCGAACGTGGACAGGTCCGACCGCAGTCGGCGAAGCGCCACCCGGAACTGGTGGAGGTCTTCGTCGTTGCCGCCGAGGCGGACTCGGGGGTCGTGGAACAGGATTTGGTCGACCGAGCGGGCCAGGGCGTAACCGACCGCATCGGACACGTTGGGGTCGGATGTCAGTCTCGGCAGGACCACGTCGGGCGGTCCAAGGCCTTCGGCGTCCAACACCCGCATCAGCTTCGGGAGTTGCCGACCACGCCGACAACCGGCGTTGCGAAGCGCTGCCACCACAGCCCGGCGGGCCTGCTTGGCGCCGCGACCGTGCAGTTGCTCAACCTCGATCTCGTCAAACTCGAGCACCCGGCCATCGGCACTTGTTCCACAGACGTGATCGGTGACGATCTCGACCACCCCGGTGCCATCCGGAGCCTCCAGGCGTTGGGTCAGTCGTGTGGTGACCAGCTCCGCCACCACGTGGAGCGTTCGGCCCCGCAGCTGAGCGGCCAGGAGCCGCTGCACTTCCGGGGGTGGCTCCGTGGCTGGTGCATCGACGTCGATCTCTCGTCGCGCAAGATGGTGCTCCTTTCGTGACCGCGCCGGTAGCTTGACGGTCCACCGGGCACCTTCGGGACCCGTCCTGTGCCGCAGCGTGATCGAGGAGCGGGCCAGCGCCAGGTCCTCGGTGTCGAAGTAGCGGGCGACGAGGCACAACGCTTTGACATCGTCGGTGCCGCTCCCAGCGAAACCGAGCCCCTCGACCGCGCCTGACAGGTCGGGCACAACGAAGCCGGGCGGCGGAACGAGTTTTGTCTCGATTTCCATCAACGACCTGCCCCAACTGCGTTCGTCTCCGCCATCGCCCCAGCATGACGGACGACCTGTCCGCTCGCCTCACCTGCAGCGGGTGATTGGTCACATTCTGATCCCGGTAGAGCCGACGGGCCAGAGCGCCGACCAACCTCTTGCGGCACTGGAGTGTGGGTTGGCCGTCGGCGCCGCAGCGCTCAGGGGGTAAAGGACAGGGTGTTCACGATTGCCCGGCCCAGCACGTCGTCGCCATCGAAGGAGACCGCCGTTGGGTTCGCCCCGATGGCTGCTTCGGTGTCCACCCGTCCTCCGCAGAGGCGCATGAAGGTGTCGACATCGATGTGGATCGAGGTGGTGGGGGCGTGCGGGGTTGAGTCGGCCAACAAGGCGCGCTTCTTTCCGGAGACCTCGCGAACCTCGACAGCGAAGGTCGCCTCGGTGGGACCGGTCAGGTTGACGACCACGGTGGCGCCGGCCGGGGCGGCGGCCCGTTTACCGACGATCATCGGCAGCGCCTTTGCAACGTTGTGCCGGAGTACCGACTCGACCACCGGGCCCGCCAGGTGGCCGGGAAGGTCGAGACCATGACGGACGTCCTGCTCGTGCATCCACAGGTCGAACACCCGAATCAGCATGAAGTCGCGGTAGGTGCCGGGCCCCGCGGGCGTCCAGGACTCCGCATCGAACCCGTCGGGTCCGAGCTCTTCCAATGCTTGTCGGCGATTGGCCAACGTCTCGGCCAGTTCGGCCCGAATCTGTGTGGGTGTGTGGTTGCGCCGCAGTTCGACCGGTGCCTCGACCATGGCAGAGAAGTCGTCGTCGACATGAGCGAGGTGGGCCACCGGCGGGGAGTCCTCTCCGAGACCTAGCATCTGGCGTTCCACCCCGATCATGTGGCTGAAACAATCCTGCACCGTCCATCCGGGCAGATCGGTCTCCCGATCCCAGTCGGCGTCGGGGATCTCGTTGGCCAAGGCCACCACCGCATCAAACTGGGCGGATAAAAGCTGTACCACCGGCTCGTCCGCTGAGGCCGAACTGCCCTCATGGTTCTTCTCGGTCATGTGTGGAACCCCCCTGCGCTTCTTTGCGAGCAACCCTGGCACCGTAGCGACTGGCAGAGTGGTGCGGGGCCGGGGGAGAGTGGGAGCGGCGGATGCGCCGCTACAGCCCCGGCGCTTGTGAGGACATGTGACCCGAATCGATCCCCGCACCGGACAGCCTCGACCCAAGGCGAGCGGTGGCGAACCACCGACGACCATGGATCAACTCGGGGTGTCTCCTGCGCGCATCCTGATGCGAGGTGCCACACGCCGGTGCCCGGTCTGTGGCACCGGCGGGCTCTTCTCGGGCTGGTTCAACCTTGCGAAGAGGTGTCCCAGGTGCGAGCTGCGGTTCGAGCGCGAGCCCGGCACCTTCATCGGGGCAATCGGTATGAACACGATCGTCACGTTCGTTTCGCTGTTCGGCATCATTCTGGTGGGCGCGATCCTGACCCAGCCGAACATCCCGCTGGTACCGCTCGCCTCGCTGGCCATGGGCTGGGCACTCGTGAGTTCGGTGGGGGGCATGCCCTTCACCAAGACCCTGTGGCTGGCGATCGATCTCCTGTTGTCGCCGTTACGCGACGACGAGGCTCCGAGGGCTCCTCGTGTGCTACCTCGCACCGACTCCCCTCGCGGGGCAAAGGTGGCGGCCCCAAAACCAAAGCCGCCACCCCGGCCCGACCTCAACTGAGTGCCGGGTGGCTCAGGCGTACATCGACTCGATTTCCACTTCGTAGCGGGTCAGGATGCCGCGGCGCTTGAGTTTTGAGGTGGGCGTCAGTACCTCGGAGTCGGGCTCCCACTCGTCGCCGAGGATGACCCAGCGCTTCACCGCCTCGGCGTGGTTGAATCCTTCCATCGCCTGCGCGACGCCTGCGTCGACATGGGCTCGAACCGCATCGTGTTTGGCGAGTTCGTCGAGCGACTCGAACTCGATGCCATTGCGCTGCGCCCAGATCGGGGCAACCTCGGGATCGAGCACCAACAGGGCGGAGACGAACTTTCGCTGGTCACCGATCGCAGCCGCCTGGCCGACGATGTCAATCATCTTCAGCTCAGCCTCCAGGTTGGCCGGGCTGATGTTCTTGCCGCCGGCGGTGACGATCAACTCCTTCTTGCGGTCGACGATGGTGAGGTAACCGTCGTCGTCGAGCGTGCCGATGTCGCCGGAGTGCAGCCAGCCGTCGATGATGGTCTCGGCGGTCTTTTCGGGCTGGTTCAGGTAGCCGACGAACACGTTGGAACCTCGGAAGATCACCTCGCCGTCCTCGGCCAGAGCGACCTCGGATCCCGGAATCGCCGGGCCGACGGTTCCCGCCTTGGGGTTTTCGACGGTGAAGGTCATCGGGCCGGTTGACTCCGACATCCCGTAAACCTCGCACAGGTTGACACCGATGGCTCGGAACCAAGACAACAGCTCGGCGGAGATCGGCGCAGCGCCGCTGACCGCCAGTTGCAGTTCCTCAAGACCCAGGAGGTTGCGGATGGTCGAGAAGGCGACGTCGTCGAGGAATTGCCACGTGGCGATCTCCTCTTCGCTCGCAGTACCGGCATCCATCTTCTCCATGATGGGGAGCGCCGCCTCGACGGCCTCGGCGACCTTCTGTTCTTTTTCCGGGTCGGCGGAGAGCACTGCGGCGATGCCGGAGTGGATCTTCTCCCACACCCGGGGCACGCCAAACATCAGGTTGGGATGCACCGCCCCGATGTGGGCGGTGAGTTCGGAGAACTCTGGGCAACAACACACGTCGTAGGCCATGATCGCACTGGCATAGTGCGACGTCATGCGCTCGGCGATGTGAGCCATCGGCAGATACGACATCACCCTGACCCCGGCGGTCTCGGGAAATGGGAACGTCTCACGCAGCGACTCCCCGGTCCACACGATGTTGAGGTGACTCAACATGACGCCCTTTGGGTTACCGGTGGTGCCGGAGGTGTAGATGACGGTGGCCAGATCCTCGGGTGAGGCGTTGTTGACCTCAACGGTCAGATCGAGGGGATCGTGGGCCATGAACGCATCCCACGCCACGGCGTCGGCGTCGGCGTCGGCGTCGTTCAGCATCACCAGGCTCTCGAGAGCGGGAAGCTGATCGCGCACGGCTCGGAAACGCGACGCGAAGCCCTCGCCCTCCACGACCGCGACCTTGGCGGCACAGTCGCCGACCAGGTATGCCACCTGGTCTGGTGACGAACTGTTGTAGATCGAGATGGGAGTTGCGCCCAGAAACGTGGTCGCCAGGTCGACGATGTGAAACTCGGGAATGTTGCGCATCATGATGACGACGCGGTCGCCCTTGCCGACACCGACAGCGCGCAGGCCGGCGGCCGCTGTGGCCACCTGTTCGGCGTACTGGTTGAAGGTGAGTTGCCTCCAGCCGTCCCCAACCATCGACCGAAGCGCCACATGGTCGCCATAGGCGGCAACGGTGGCCATGAAGGCGGTGGGAACAGTCTGGCCCTCGACTCTTGCAAGAATCTCGTCGTCGGTCAGCGTCATGGTGATCCTTCCCCTTGCACCCGGCCGGTGCGGGTTCTCGTGTAGGTAGCAGGGTAGTCCTCAGATGTGCGGTGGGTCACAGGCTGCGGTCGCAATGTGCAATCGGCCGCTGCGATTGACCCTCCGGTTGGGTTGAGGAAGACTTGACCGCCCAGTCAAGAAGCCCACTACACAGATTCACTTGGGAGCACCTCCATGCCGAACGCCGTGATCGTCGATGTTGTCCGCACCGCAGGGGGGAGGCGCAACGGCGTCCTTTCGGGATGGCATCCAGTGGACCTGGCGGCCGAGGTGCTGATGGCGCTCCAGAAGCGCAACAACCTGGACCCGTCGCTGGTGGACGACGTGATCATGGGGTGCGTCATGCAGGTGGGCGCGCAGGGGCTCAACATCGGCCGTAACGCTGTGCTGGCGGCCGGCTGGCCGGACTCCGTGCCCGCCACCACCATCGACCGTCAGTGCGGTTCCTCCCAGCAGGCCTATACCTTCGCAGCCCAGGGGGTTATGGCCGGCGCCTACGACGTGGTCGTCGCTGCGGGGGTTGAGGAGATGAGCCTGGTGCCGATGGGTGCCTCGGTTTCCAAGGGTGTCGGGTTTCCCTTCACCGAGGGCATGAACGACCGCTACATCGACCAGGGTGGCCTGGTGCCCCAAGGCATCTCCGCTGAAATGATCGCCGATCAGTGGGGCCTCAGCCGAGAGGACCTGGACGCCTTCGGTGCTCGGTCCCAGCAGTTCGCCGAACGGGCTCGCGACGAGGGCCGCTTCGACAACGAGATCATTCCGGTTCAGGGTCGCCGCCGCGACAAGGAGACCGGCGAGGTCACCATCGAGGATGCGCCGGTCACCCAGGACGAGGGGATCCGCCCCGGGACCACTGCCGAGGGTCTCGCCAAGTTGAAGCCCGCCTTCAAGCCCGACGTCGGCAAGGTGACAGCGGCCAACAGCTCACAGATCACCGACGGTGCCTCCGCTGCACTGATCATGTCCGAGGAAAAGGCGGCCGAGTTGGGCCTCACCCCCCGTGCTCGCTTCCATGCGTTCTCGCTGGCCGGTGTGAACCCGGTGACCATGCTGACCGGCCCGATCCCCTCCACCCAGAAGGTGCTGGCTCGTGCCGGGATGAGCGTGGACGACATCGACCTGTTCGAGGTGAACGAGGCGTTCGCCTCGGTTGTGTTGGCATGGAAGGCGGACATGGGCCTGGATGACGACACCTTCGACGCCAAGGTCAACGTCAACGGCGGCGCCATTGCCCTGGGTCACCCGCTGGGCGCCTCCGGCACCAAACTGCTGGCCACCCTGCTGAACGAGTTGGAGCGCACCGGCGGCCGCTACGGGCTGCAGACCATGTGCGAGGGCGGCGGCTTGGCGAACGCCGCCATCATCGAACGTCTGGGCTGATCCTCGGTGAGCACCCTCGGTCGTCGGCGGTAGGCCGGCGGCCGAGCAACGGGGCAGACTGAAGGTCGTGGATGATCAGACCCCATCGTTGAGCCCGACGCCTGCAGGCACCGACGACGAACCGCAGGAGCCGTGGCAGACGGTGCTGGGGCGACGACGTTCCTGGGTGTTCAGGCTTGCGCTGGCCGCAGGGGTGTGGGGCGCCATGGTGGGTATCTGGGAGGTGAACCCTTGGCGCGCCGCGGTTGCGGTGGTTGCCATTGGTTTGCTGTTGTACCCGGGCATCGCCATGGCCCGTTCGATGTCGACCCCGCTGCCGCCACCACCCGACCCGGGCACCCTTCGCAAGGTCAAGCTGGTGTATCGCTGCAGCCTGTGCGGCACCGAAGTGAGAATGACCGCCGCGTTGGACGAGAACCCCGAGCCACCTCGTCACTGCATGGAAGATATGGACCTGATCACCCCGATCGAGTGATCGAGCGGCGGCGGAATGCCGCCGAGCGGGTTATCCCCACCTGTGGATAAACCTGGGGGCAAGTGACACCGATGTAACTTCCCTGTAACGCTCCAAGTTGAGGGGAGTGAGGGTCAGCGGTATTGGGTGGCCGTCATGATGCCGGCCAGGATGGCCACGAGGCCGCCGATCAGATACCAACCGTTGGCTCCGCCGCTGGTACCGGGCAGCACCCCTGCGTAGTTCAGGATGATGGCCAGACCCCCGCCGCCGATGAAGGTCCACATGAGCGCAGGGACCCACCATGGCGATGGCATGTCCACATGGCTGGGCGGTGTATAGCGCCGAGACTCGCTGTGATCGGCAACCTTCTTGGAACGCTGCTTGGCGTCCGACGCCCCGGTGCCCGGCTTCAGGGGTCGGGCGCGGCCGGCTGCCTCGTCAGCGGCTGCATCGTCTGTACCCGGCCGCTTCGTGGGGGCGTCCTGCCCGCCCTTGGGCGTGACTCGTCGGGAGTGTTCGCCGTCGATGCGGCGCTTGGTGGGCTTGGCCATTCCCACACACTACCGGCCGACGTGAGTGCCGCAGCTAGCCTGCCCGCGTGTCCGCCCGCATTCTGGTGATCGACAACTACGACAGCTTCACTTACAACCTGGTTCAGTACCTGGGTGAACTCGGTGTGGAACCGCTGGTGTTTCGCAATGATGCCGTCACGGTTGATGAGATCGTCGCGCTGACGCCCGACGGGCTCCTCATCTCGCCCGGCCCGGGTCGACCGGTCGATGCCGGGGTGTCGATGGAGGTGCTGGAGAAGCTCGGCGGCCGGATCCCCATTCTGGGGGTTTGTCTGGGGTTGCAGTGCCTTGGGGAGGTGGGCGGGGCATCGGTGATTCGTGCCCCGCAGGTGATGCACGGCAAGACGTCGCTGATCAGCCACGACGGACGTGGTGTTTTTGTCGGGCTGCCCAACCCGTTTGAGGCCACCCGCTATCACTCCCTGATCGTCGATGCCGCAACAGTGCCGGCACACCTCGAGGTCAGCGCAACCACCGAGGATGGCCTGGTGATGGGGCTTCGCCACCGAACCCAGCCGACCGAGGCGGTGCAGTTCCACCCCGAGTCGATTTTGACCACGGGCGGACACGAACTGCTGGCCAACTTCCTCAACCTCGCTCGTGCGGCTGCCTGACCGCGCGGCGACTTCGTCTAACCGCCGGCCACCGGTACCTCGACCGTCGGCGGCGGTTCGGTCGTCTCGGGTGGTGCGGTGACCGGAGGGACCGGAGGCGTGGTCTCGGGTGGTGCGGTGACCGGAGGCGTGGTCTCGGGTGGTGCGGTGACGGGCGGCGGCGCGGTCGGCTCAGGCGTTTGGGGCCCGACGTCCGTGGCCTCCGGTTGCTCGACCGGGGGCTCGATGGTCACCGGGGCCGAGGTGGTGGCCGGGGGCAGCGTTGGTGGGGGCGGCGGCGCTCGACCGACGATCAGTTCCACCTCGAACCCGGGGTCGACGGAGGTCTGTGGCGGAACACCCTGGCTGATGACCCGGCCATCGTCGGGACTCCCGCGCGGTACCTGCAGCAACAGCAACTTGACGGTCAGCCCGGCGTCGACCACCTCGCCCTCGGCTCGACTCTGGGACAAACCCTCCACCGAGGGAACGCTCACTGTGGGCGGCGGCCCTGCGATCACCACGTCGACGGCGGAGTTCCGAGTGAGCACCGTGCCCGCAGGCGGTGACGTCTCCAGCACGTTGCCCGCCTTGGCGCCCTGGCGGTACACCGTGTCGATGCTGCCGACGCCGAGCCCGCTTCGACCGAGCAGGTTGAGGGCTTTTTGGGCCTGCACATCCACCATCTTTGGGACTCTGCGGGGTGCGTAGCCCGCCGATACCACGATGCTGACGGTGCTGCCCTGGGCGGCCTCGGTGCCCGAGCGGGGCCTGCTCTCGATGACCTCGTTCACCCTGACGCTGTCGGAATACTCCGGCACCGCCTTTGGGAGGAGGCCGGTGGCGTTCAGCAATTGCTCGGCTTCCTCAAGTTCCTGGCCGGTTACGTCGGGCACGACGAACTGGGACGGCCCGGAACTACCGATGAGGGTTACTCGTGCGCCCGCCGGCAATTTGGTGCCCTCCAGGGGCCGTTGGGTGAAGATGGTGCCGGGTGGATAGTCGCTCAGATCGTTGGCCCGGAACTCGATGGTGGCCACCAGACCGCTGGCCTCCACCTCCCGCTGGGCATCGGCGAGGCCTTGGCCGGTGAAGTCCTGAACCTGGATGTCGGGTACAGCCAGGTCACGGTCGACGCCCAATCGCTGGCTGAAGGCGTCCACCGAGAGCCACATCAACGCCACGAGCGCGATCAGCGCAAAGGTCAGTGACACCCACCGTCCGCCACCGTCAACCACCTCGAAGCCACCCAACTCGGTGACCCGGTCGTGTCTCGCAGCGTCGGTTGAGGTCGTGGGAGGGCTCATCCGGGAGCACCCCCGCGGGCAACGGTCAACTCGACCACATCGCCCGGGTCCAACATGGTGCCTGCGTCGGGCACCTGGCTGAGCACCTTGCCGTTGTTGGGATCCCTGGGATTCACCAACTCGGTGGTGGTGGCGGCGATGATCCCCACAGACTCCAACGACTCGATGGCCTGGGTCTCCTGGGTTCCCACCAGGCCGGGCACCTTCGCCTGGGGAGGGCCGTCGCTCACGACCAGCTCCACCTTGGTCCCCTTGTTCAGGTTCTGGCCGGCGGCCGGCTTGGTTCGGAGCACGGCACCTTTGGGGAGGAACGGGTCTCGCTCCTTGGTCACCTTCTCCACAATGAACCCGGCATTTCCGAGAATGAATGCAGCACCGTCGGAGGGCAGCCGACGGACCTCGGGCACGTCGCGTCGCTCGGCGCCCATGGAGACCACCAGCGAGAGCGTGTTACCGGTTCGGAGCACATTGCCAGGCAGCGGGTCCTGGCGGATCACCTCGCCGGCAACGTCGTTCTCGCTGGGAAACTCGACGACTTCGACCTTGACCCCGGTATTGTCGAAGAGCTTCTCCACCGAAGCTCGGGTGCTTCCCACCAACTCGGGAACCACGAAGTCCTCCTGACCCCGGGACACCGTGAGTTTGACCTTGCCACCACGCCGCACCGGCTCTCCGGGGGGCGGATCCTGGGCGGTGATCTCACCGCGTGGCGTGTTGGCGGAGAACGCGAAGGCAGACGATGAGCTGAGGCCCTCTCGGACGAGCGCCTGGATGGCCTTTGGCTGAGTCATTCCCAACAGCTCAGGGGCATCTTGATAGCGGTAGCGACCCAGCAGCAGGTCGGCTGGATTGAGGGTGGGCGACAAGGCCAACAGCGGCACTCCGGCGCCAAGCAGCGCCAGGAAGATCAACACCACGAGTCGCCCGGACCGTAGGCCACGCCTGCGCAACTCGTCAGCCGTTTCCCCCTGCGGATGCTCGGGTTGCCCGATGACGGAACCATCGGTTTGGTCCGTCGGCGAAACCGGATCGGGCGTGGACATCAGGGTTGGTTGGTAGTGGTGGGGGCCGTCGTGGTCGGGGGGGGCGAAGAAGTGGTCGTCGGGGCCACGGTCGTTGGCGCTTCGGTCGGGGGCGGTTTCGTCGCCGGTGGCTGGGTGGGAGGTGGCTGGGTGGGAGGTGGCTGGGTGGGTGTGGGTGCCTGGGTGGTGGGCTCACGGAAGCTGCCCACCTGAAGCGTCACGGTCGAGCCCGCCTGCACCGACTCGCCCCCGGCAGGGTTGGACGACAACACGATGTTGTCTGCAGAGCGGTTCTCCGTGGCCTTGGTCTCGGTCTCAGGTTTGAAGCCCTTCGCCCGGAGCTTCTGCTGAGCGGCCTGCTCGGTCAGGTTGACAACCGACGGCACCTCCACGTTGGCGGGTCCGCTTGAGACGAACAGGACAAGTTCGCTGCCAAGATCAGCGCTGCCGGACGGGTCGGTGCGCGTTGCCTTGCCGGCGGCGATGCGGTCGGAGGCCTCAGTGCTGGTGCTGGCCACGACGAAACCGGCGGCCTCCAGCGTCGCTCGGGCCTGTTCTTGAGTCAGGCCGGCAACGCTGGGCACATCGGTGACCGTTGGGATCGGCACGATGCGCAAGGTGATCTCATCGGAGGGTCGAGCCAGGCTGAGCGCCACCGGCAGTTGTTCCTTGACCGTGCCGGGTTCCCCCTGGGCCCCCTCGACATCGGCGGGCTTGACCCTGGTGAACCCCTTGGCGGCCAGCACCGCCTTGGCATCGTCGTAGAGCATGCCGCGAACGTCGGGAACCACCTCCTGGGCGTCGGACGGGTTGTAGACGACCTTGACCGTTGAGCCCTCCTCCGCCTCGACGCCGGCCTTGGGATCCGTGGCGTAGACGGCATTGGCCTTTGCCTTGTTGTTTTCAAGAGCAACGGGCTCCGCCTTGAATCCTTCGTCCTCGAGTATTTTGACCGCCTCATCGAGCGGGCGGTCCAACACGTTGGGCACCTCTGCGGTGGAGGGCCCGCTGTTGAGCGCTGCCACGATGCCTCCCGCCACCAGCAGCGCCAGCACGAGCAGTGCGATCAGGATGAAGACGAACCGCTTGGAACGTGACCGGTCTTCTTCCGGTTCGGGCTCCTCCTCGGGCTGCTGCGCTGGGACCACCTGGGTTGCGTCGACGGCGCCGGGCGTGGTGGTGACGACCTGGGTGGCGGCGGTGCCGCCGGCCGGGGCGGCGGCCTGGGCCCGCTGAAGGGCCATTTCGGCGCGTGTGGTCTGGCCGGCGAGGAACCGGTGCAGGTCGTCGCGTAGTTCGGTGGCGTCCGGATAACGGTTGGCGGGATTCTTTGTCAGCAGTCGGAGGGTGATCGCCTCGGCTGCAAACGGGAGACCCGCCATGATCGATGCCGGTCGGCGCGGTCGTTCCTGCACGTGCTTGTAGGCGATGGCCACTGGCGACTCGGCCTGAAACGGCGCCTCGCCGGTCAGCATCTCGAAGAGCACCGCCCCGAGCGAATACAGGTCGCTGCGACCATCGAGCGTGTGCCCCTGGGCCTGTTCGGGCGAGAAGTAGGTGGCAGTTCCCATGACCGACCCGGCCTTGGTCAGTTCGTTGTTGGGTGCGGTGGCCAGCCGCGCGATCCCAAAGTCGGTCACCTTTGCGCGACCCGTGCTGGTCAACATGATGTTGCCCGGCTTGATGTCTCGGTGAATGACCCCCTCCGCATGAGCGAACCCCAAGGCCTCTGCCACGTCGGCCGCAATCTCTGCGGCGCGTCTCGGGTGCAGAGGGCCCTCAGCGCGCAGCACCTCGGCCACCGATTGGCCGTTGATGTACTCCATCACGATGTAGTAGGTGCCACCCTGTTCGCCCCAGTCGTAGACGCCCACGATATTGGGGTGGTTCAGGTTGCCCGCCGACTTGGCCTCCCGCCGGAACCGCTCCACGAACAGCTGGTCGGTGGCGAACTCGGCAAACATGATCTTGACCGCGACGGGTCGATCAAGCACCCGATCGCGAGCGAGCCACACGTCTGCCATGCCACCGCGAGCCAGCTTTCGGTGTAGTTCGTAGCGATCGCTCAGCACCTCGACCGGCTGGCTCATCGTGGACACACTCTACCGGTGGCGCCATCGTCCAATGGCGCACCGGGCGATCTTCTGTGAGATGGCTTCACCGGAGCGGCTCTGGTCGCATCGGCCAGGGTGCTCATCAGTTGCCCCCAAGCTCGTTCGGCAGCCCTGCGGACGCAGGGACGGGGCTCAGCGCGGCACGAAGGACCCGCTGTGCGATCGGGGCCGCCACTCGGCCCCCGGTTTGTTCGGACACCTTCGGCTGGGCCTCCACGATCACGGCGACGGCCACCTCGGCCGGCTCCCCCTCGGGCCCGGCGTAGCCGATGATCCAGGCGTGCGAGCGGTCCTCCCCTGCGACGGTCTGCGCGGTGCCGGTCTTGCCGCCCACCTTGAAGCCGGGCACGTCCAGTTCCGTGGCCGTGCCGTCCGCCACCACGCCGTCCATGGCGGTTCTCATGGCGGCGGCCTGTTCCTTCTTCAGCGGGCGCTTCCACACGGTGGGCTTCACCTCGCGTACGACGTTGCCCTCGGTGTCGCGAACCTCGGCTGCAACATGAGGCTCCATGATGATGCCCTCGTTGCCGATCGCACCGGCCGTCATCGCCATCTGGAGCGGGGTGGCCCGGGCATTGCCCTGGCCGATTGCCACCTGGGCCAGCGCCGGGGTGTCCTCGTACACCGTGCCGCCGTCCCCATCGGGAAACGGGCCAAGCGCCTTGCCGTAATCGGTGGGGATCTCCGAGGCGACGGCGCCTGGGATGTCGATTGGAGGTTTGGAGCCAAAGCCGAAGTCGACTGCGGTGTCAACCAGCGCCTCGGGCCCGAGGGTGCGGGCGCCCATCTCGGCGAAAGCGGTGTTGCACGAGACTCGGAGCACCTCGATCAGGGGGCCGCCGCACAGGGCTCCGTCGAAGTTGGACAACGGCCTGGTGGTCCCCGGCGGCGTCCACTCGGTGCGCTCCGGGTAGCTCGGTGACATCAAACTCACGTCGCCGGAACGAATCCCGGCGGATCCGGTCACCACCTTGAAGGTGGATCCGGGCGCAAACAGTTCGCGGTACGACCGGGCCAGCAGTGGCTTGTCGGGCGCGCCGTCCAGCAGCGTCTTGACGCCGATGGCGTCGGCACCGTTGTCGTCGACCAGCAGGTTTGGGTCGTAACTGGGATACGACCAAAGCGCCAAGATTGCTCCGGTGCGTGGGTCGAGGGCCACCACCGAGCCGCGACGGTCGCCGAGGCCGTCGCGTGCGGCCTGTTGTACGTCGCTGCGAAGTGACAGCACCACGTCGCCGGTGTTCGCATCGGCGTTGAACAGATTGGTGAGGGCACGGAGCTCAAGGCTGCTGGATTGCCCCGAGAGGTCATCGCCGTAGCTCCGCTCAACCCCCGTGGAGCCCAGCTCGAGCGTGAAGTAGCCGGTGACGTGGGCGAACAACTCGCCGGTTGGGTAGTTGCGCTGGTATTCGAAGCGCTTGCCCTTGACCTCCTCGGTGAAGGCGACCACGGTGCCGTCCGAGGTTTGAATCTTGCCCCGAGGACGATCAAAGTCGCGCAGATTCTGGCGGTTGTTGCCCTCTCTGGCATTCAAATCGCCCGAGGAGAACACCTGCACCACGTTGAGGCGCACGAACAGGGCCGAGTAGAGCAGCACCATGCCCAGGGCCAGGCGACGGATCTGTGTGTTCACTGGCCGACCCCGATCCGAACACGGCTGCGTCGCGCCGCACCGTCGGACCGGTCGTACACCTCGTCGGAGGTGCGGATGAGGAGCGCAACCAGCACGTAGTTGGCCACCAGCGAGGAGCCGCCGTAGGACAGAAACGGCAGCGTGATGCCCGTGAGCGGGAGTACCCGAAGCAGGCCTCCCATGATGACGAAGGCCTGGAAGGTCAGCGACACGGTGAGCCCGGCCGCCAGCAGCTTGTGGTAGGGGTCGTCGGCACGCATGGCGATGCGGAATCCGGCCCCGGCGATGAGGAGGAACGCCGCCAGCACCGCGGTGGACCCGAACACCCCCAGTTCCTCACCGATCACCACGAAGATCGAGTCGGTGGCCACGAATGCCTTGCCCAACCCCGGTATGCCGTAACCCCTGCCCAAGCCCTGGCCGCCCATGCCGCCCCACGCCAGCGCATAGGTGCCCTGGACGATTTGGTAGCCGGACCCACCGGCAACATCCCAGGGATTCAGCCAGGCGGTCACCCGATCCTGTACGTGGCCCAGCTGCGACCACGCAATTGTGGCTCCCGCAGCGAACAACAGGCCACCCATCACCGGGTAGATCAGCCGCTCGGTTGCGATCCACATCATTGACAGGAACAGCACGAAGAACAACAACGCCGAGCCGAGGTCCTTCTGGGCGATCATGACCAGCAGGGCGACGCCCCAGGCCAGGATGACCGGGGCGAGAAACTTGGGTGCGGGCAGGTGCAGCGGCCCGAGCCGCCAGTTGGTCAGCCCGAGCAGTTCACGGTTCTTCACCAAATAGGTGGCAAAGAACAAGATCAGTGCGATCTTGGCGAACTCGGCGGGCTGCACCGAGAAACCGCCGAGGTTGATCCAGATTCTGGCACCGTTGATCTCTTTCCCGACCACGGGGAGCAGCGGTAACAACAGGAGGCCGAGACCGATGAACAACAGCGTGTACCCGTAGTTGGCGAGTGTCTTCACTTTTCGGACCAACGCCAGGGTCGCAACGAATGCCACCACGCCCACTGCGGTCCAGCCGGCCTGCTTGATCGCCAGGTCCTGGTCGATGCGGGCGATGAAGACGTAGCCCAACCCGTTGAGGAGCGCCACCACCGGCAGAATGATGCCGTCGGCGTTCGGGGCCAACCGACGCACTGCGATGTGGGCGACGATGACCAGGGCCACCACCATGGCCAGGAACGGCACCACGTCGGCGGGGAGCGACGCACGGCTGCCAAGGCTGGCGAGCGTGTAGGCGGCGCCGATGATCACCAGGCCGAGCAGGATCAACCCCAGCTCCGTCGTTCGGCGGTCCTTGCCGTTCATGGGCCTCCCGAGGGGAGCGCCCCGGGGGCCGGTCGGTTCGGCGGGGACCGCAGCGAGTTCGCCTTCTTGGCGGTGGTTGCGGGTGCCTGCGGAGCGGTTTGGGGCCGTGCCGTGGCGGGCGACTTGGTGGTCACCGGCTTGGGCTTCGCCGTGGCGCCGACCTTGGGTTGCTGAGTGGTGGTGGCCTTCGGCTTCCTGGTGGTGGTGGTGGCCACCTGAGTGGTGGTGGTGGCCCGGGTGGTGGTGGTGGCCCGGTCGCGAGCACGCTGGTTCAGGTTCGCCACGTAGGTTTCGGCGGCCGCCCGCCCGCTGAAGATCTTTCCGGGGTCGAGCTCCAACAGATCGGCCTGCTCCAGGTCGTCGGTCCGCAGCGCCGTCTGGTCGATCACCGTCGGCTGAAACCATAGAAACCCGCCGGGTCGCCCCTGATACACGGTCACCTGTTCGGTGTCCGAGATGGCGACGAACCATGACATACGGCCCCAGAGGCCCACACCGGCCAGCGCCACGCCGAATGTCAGGACGATGGCGGTGAGGAACGCCATGGTGCGCACCACCGAACGGGAGGGTGGGTCGTCGACCTCCCCGGCGTGAGCCGGGTCGACGTCGCCCTGATCAGGTGCGTTGGTGGGGGCGACGTCGCCTGCCGCCGGTGCCGGCGGCAGTGGATCGTCTGGCTCCTCGGGCGGACGGGCCCCGACGGGAACCGCCACCTCCCGCGTGGTGTCGTCCTCGTGTGTGGCGATCGCCTGATCTGCGAAGAGCACCTGCGTGAGTCGTTCCTCCACCGGGGTGTCGTCGGGCGTGGCCTGCACGTCCACCACGATCACGGTGATGTTGTCGCGACCGCCCCCCTCGTTTGCGGCCTCCACCAGCCGTTCGGCGGCGGCCTGCGGGTCGGGGTGACCTGCCAGAATTCCGGCGATTTGATCGCCTGAAACCTCGTTGAACAGGCCGTCGCTGCACAAAACCAGCCGGTCGCCGTCGACCGGTCGCAGGGTCCAGGCATCAAGATCGACGTCTGCGTCGACTCCGAGAGCCCGCAGAACCACGTTGCGTTGCGGGTGGGTGAGGGCTGCTTCAGCCGTGATCTGGCCTCTGCGCACCATGGACTCCACCAACGAGTGGTCCTCGGAGAGCTGCTTGAGCGTGCCTGAGCGGTACTGATAGATGCGTGAGTCGCCCACGTTGATGAGGGCCAACTGGTCGTCCTCGGTACGCACGACGGCCACCAAGGTCGTACCCATACCGCGCAACTCGGGGTTTGCCGCCGATTCGGTGTGTACCGCAAGGTTGGCGGCGTGGACCGCATCCACCAGCGCCTCCAGGCCCGACGGATTGGAGTTGCGCAGCACGTCCAGCGACCGCTCCGACGCCACCTCGCCGCCGAGGTGCCCACCCATGCCGTCGGCAACCGCGAAGAGCCCATCGTTCGCCAACAGATTGTCCTGGTTCATCGAACGAACTCGGCCGGTGTGGGTGGCACCTCCCCAGGTGAAGGAGATCATGTGACCTCGACCACCAGGTTGCCTGCCTGCACCCGGTCGCCCCGGCGCAACGGCGCCGGTGCCGACATGCGTTTCCCGTTGAGGTAGGTGCCGTTGGTGGAGCCCAGATCCTCCAACAGGTAGTCCCCGTCACGTTCGACAATGCGGGCGTGTTGGTGCGACAGATAGTTGTCCGTGAGCGGCAGAGTGGATCCTGGGTCTCGACCGATGGTGATGTGTGGGGCCATCTGCATGGCACGCCCGGCCCAATCGGCCGGTTCCAGCACTCGAAGACCCTGGGGCGCCCTGGTTCCGCCGGTGGATCTCCGTCGGCTGAACCGCTTGGGTTCCCCCCCGGTGACCACTGCGGACCCGTTGGTGACACTCACCTCGGCCCACACGGCTCGGAGCACGCGCAGGAAGAACAGGTACAGCAAGACCAGCAGACAGATCTTGAGGAGGTTGAGCAGTTGCTCGGGCACGAAGGGAGATTATCGGCCGGCGGCACCGGTCCGGTGCCGCCGAACCTCAGAAGGCCTCGAAGAAGAAGTAGGTGTGACCGAAGCCCAGTTCGTCGCCGTCGACCAATTGGTGCTGGCTGATGCGTTGACGGTTGATGTAGCTGCCGTTTGTGGAGTTGAGGTCGACCAGCACGAAACCGTCGCCTGACGGGCGAACCTCGGCATGACGTCGCGACACCTTGGGGTCACCCAACACGATGGTGCAGTCGGTCTGGCGGCCCACGGAGACGACGTACTGCCCCAGGGGGACCCTGTCGCCCGTGGGCAACAACAGGCTGCCGACCGGCGAGCCATCGCCCTCCTTGTGGGTGGCCTCAACCTCGAACACGCCTGGGCGCAGATCGGGTGAGACCACGAAGGTGGTTTGGATGGGACCGGCAAAGGAGTAGCCCATGTCCCTGGCGTGCTCACGAGCGGCATCGCCCAGGTCCCGGGCGAGCACCCCGGCCATGTCGGCCAGTTGCTCGTAGTCGTCCTCAGCGAGGACGAAGGTGAAGTCGTTTGGAACGATGACGCGGCCGTTGACACCAACCGACCTTTTGTCGTCGAGTGTCCGGACGAGTTTGCGGCCCAATTCGACCGGGTTGAGACCACTGCGGAACACCCGGGCGAAGGTGCCCTCGATGAGGTGTTCCAGCCGACGTTCGAATCCTTGGATACCCACGGGGCACACGATACCCACCTTCGCGCCACTCGTAGGTCGACCGGCTCGATCTTTCCGCCGTGTTCGCTTCGATCCGGGTGTGCACAGCGCCCGTCAAACCTCTACGCTGTGCGACGCAAGCCACGCGCGAGTGGCGGAATTGGCAGACGCGCTGGATTCAGGTTCCAGTGTCCGAAAGGACGTGAGGGTTCAAGTCCCTCCTCGCGCACTACTCAGATCGAGTCGGCAGCAGGTCCCAGCGACGACGGCCACCTGCGTCATCGGACGGGGTGGCCCGCTCGGTCGTCTCTGCCGGTGTAGCGATCCCAGACCGCGGCGGCGGCCACCGGCGCCGGTTCGGTGCCATTGCGCACCCGCTGCTCTGCCTCGATCAGCGCGTCGGCCACCGCCTGACTGCCCCGGAGGTCGGCGCGCATGTGGTCCTCCAACAGGGCCCACAACCACCGGACCTGCTGGTTGCGTCGGCGCTCATCCCACTCGCCGGACGCCGTCATCCGTTGGCGATGCTCGGCCATCTGTGCCCAGAGGTCGTCCAGGCCGGCGTTGGTGAGGGCCGATGTGCTCAGCACCGGAGGCGACCAGTTGGGGCTGGCAGGCACCAACAAGTGAAGCGCTCGTTTGAGGTCGGCGACCGCCAGGTTGGCCCGCTGAACATTGTCGCCGTCGGCTTTGTTGACCGCCACCAGGTCGGCAAGCTCCAGAATGCCCTTCTTGATGCCCTGCAGCTCATCGCCGGCGCCGGGCAGCATGAGGACGCAGAACATGTCCACCATGTCGGCCACCATGGTCTCGGACTGGCCGACGCCCACGGTTTCCACCAGCACCACGTCGTACCCGGCGGCTTCGCAGACCAGCATCGTTTCCCGGGTCATGCTGGTGACCCCGCCCAGCGTGGAGCCGGTGGGCGATGGTCGCACGAACGCCTGCGGGTCGACCGCCAGGCGTGCCATGCGTGTCTTGTCACCCAGGATCGATCCGCCGGTGCGCGAACTGGAGGGATCGACCGCCAACACGGCGACCCGGTTGCCGGCGGCGGTCAGGTTGACTCCCAGCTTGTCGATAAACGTGCTCTTACCCACGCCCGGCACGCCGGTGATGCCGATTCGATGCGCCCCGCCGGTGTAGGGCATCAACCGGGCCAGTACCTCGCGTGCCACCGTGCGGTGTTCGGGACGGCTGCTTTCGATCAGGGTGATCGTGCGGCCGAGTACCGCCCGGTCGCCAGACCTGGTGCCCTGTACGTAGCGCTCGACGTCCCACACCGCAGCCATCGGTCGCCCAACCTAGTTGCCGCCGAGACCGTGCCCCGCGGCAACTAGGCTTCCGCAGGCGTTCGCGCACCCCATGACGACCTTCCTCGGCCTGCTCGCCATCTTCGCTCTCATCGCGGCCAACGCATGGTTTGTCGCAGCCGAGTTCGGCTACGTGGCGGTACGTCGCCACCGGCTGGAGGAGGCCGCCGCCGACGGTGACCAGGCTTCGGGCCGGGCAATATCGGTGTTGAGTCGGTTGGGGTTCATGTTGTCTGGTGCGCAGTTCGGCATCACGGTGACATCCCTGGTGTTGGGGTTCATCACCGAGCCGGTTTTCGAGGCTTTGTTCCGCCCGCTGTTCGAAGCCATCGGTGTCACCGGGGCGATCCGCACAGCCAGTTCCACCGCGTTGGCCTTCCTGGTGGCGGTGGTGGCCCAGATGGTCCTGGGCGAGCTCGCCCCCAAGAACTACGCCATTGCGAAACCCGAACAGGTGGCCCGGCGCCAGGCTCGCGGCCTCGCCATCTACATGCGGCTTTTTGGGCCGGTCGTTCGCCTGTTCGACGGTTCCGCAAATGCGCTCCTGGCGCGCTTCGGCCTGCATGCTGTCGATGAGATCGATGCCACCGTCACCATCGAGGATCTCGACTACATCGTCGAGGCGGCGGCGGAGCAGGGCAGTCTCTCGGCGGGCCAGGCGAGGTTGCTTGGGCGGGTGCTGGAGTTTCGCAACCTCACCGCCGACCAGGTGATGGTGCCCCGTCGCAAGGTCGATACCCTGCCGGACACGGCCACCGGCGCCGATCTCATGGCCGCTGCCGCCATGGCCCACACGCGGTTTCCGGTGGTGCACCGCAGCGCCGACGGCATCGACGAGGTGCGCGGGTTGGTCAGCTTGAAGCAGTTGATCGAGGTGCGCCCCGAGAAGCGTCGAAGTGCCCGTGTCGTCGACCTGATGACCGTGCATCCGGTGGAGGCGGTGGAGTCGACCTCGGCCAAGGATGTGCTGGAGCAGTTCCGTCGGCGGGGCCAGGAGTTGGCGGTGGTGATCGACGAGTACGGCGACCTGGCGGGCATCGTCACGCTGGAAGACCTGGTGGAGCGGCTCCTGGGGCCGATCGAGGATGAGTACGACGCGCCCGACGATGGTCCCGAGTTGGGCGTGGCCACCGCGGACGGATGGCGGATACGTGGCTCGGCGCTGGTGGCCGACGTGATCCGGGACTTCGATCTGCCGCTGCCCGAGGGCCCGTATGACACCGTCAGTGGGTTGGTGATGACCGAGTTGGGCACGGTGCCCGCCGTCGGGGACGTGGTCGACCTTGAGGTCGATGATGGATCCGTTGCGATCGAGGTGGAGGCGATGGATCACCGCGCGGTCGAGTGGGTGTCGGCCTGGTGGAGTGGTGCGGGGTCAACTTCGACGGGCGTGCCGGAGGGCGGCTCGTGAGCGCGCCACTGGCACTTGGCCTGTCGTTGCTTCTGCTGGTGGCCAACGGCGGCTTCGTCGCCGCCGAGTTCGCCGTGCTCACCGCCCGACGTTCGCGCCTGGAGCAGTTGGCCGTCGACGGCGATGGCCGGGCGGCTGCCGCCATTCGGGCGTCCAAAGAGCTGTCGCTCATGCTGGCAGGTGCCCAGTTGGGTATCACCATGTGCTCGCTGGGCCTTGGTGGATTGGCCGAACCGGCGATGTCCCACCTCATCGAGTCGGCGCTTCGGGGGGTGGTCACGTTGCCTTCGGGTGTGGTGCACGCCATTGGCTTCACCGTCGGGCTGTCGATCGTGGTCTTCCTCCACATGGTTCTTGGTGAGATGGCGCCCAAGAGCGTGGCCATTTCAGCACCCGAGCGCTCGGTGTTGCTGCTCGCTCGTCCGTTCGTCTTCTTCGTGTCGTTGTTTCGACCGCTGATCGTTGTGCTCAATTGGTTGTCCAACGCGTTGATTCGGCTGACCGGCACACAGCCCCGTGACGATGCGGCCGCCTACAGTGCCGCCGACCTTGGTCTGCTCATCCGTCAGTCGGGCGCAGGCGCAAGCGGTGTGGGTATCCATCCGGCCGATCAGGAACTGTTGTCACGCGGGCTGCAACTCAACGCCACCCCGGTTTCGGCGGTGATGACACAGCGAAACGACATCGTCGAAGTGAGCGACCACGACGCGGCCGACGCGATTGAGGAGACCTCCCGTCGCAGCGAACGCAGCCGCCTCGTCGTGACCCGGGGCGCCGACTTGGACGATGTTGCCGGCATGGTGTTGGTTCGCGACGTGCTGTTGTTGGGCTCCCAGGACCGGGTCGAGAAGACAGCGGGTGACCTCGTGCGGGGCGTGTCCTCCGTCTCGCCCGACGACCTGGTGGAGGACGTCCTGGTGGGCATGCAACGAGACCGCGTCCACCTGGCGCTGGTGGTGAGCCGCGGCGGGTTGACGCTGGGCCTGGTCACGCTGCGGGATCTGATCGAGGAGGTGGTCGGTGACGTGGCGGAGCCACCCGTGCGGGTGAAGGTTCAGGGACGCCTGCGCAGCGTGCGCCACAACACACGTCGCCGCACCCCCACCCTGCCGGCGCGTGGCGAGCGGCGCTAGCGGCCGGGCCGGGCGCTGAACGAACCAAGGCTCCCCTGAACCGACCACAGGGGCTCGTAGCTCAACGATGCCGGGCCTCGGTAGCGGAACACGTCCGTCGACACCCGATTGCCGTGGTCCTCCGCCCACTTCAACCCTGCGTGGTGGAACGCCAAGCGCAGCTCCTCGTGGTCCGGCATCCTCGGCATCACCAGCAGATGGTGCGCGGTAGGCGCCATCACCGCCACGTCGGGGGGACAGAACAGGTCGGGAATGGCCAACGAAAGGTCAAGCGCATGGCCGGTCACCGCCAGGCCGTCGCCTTCCACGACCGCAAACGCACAACCCTCACGAGCGCTGATCTCGTAGGTCACCGGCACCTGTTCGGCCCGGTTGATTTCGGCGGTTGCCCAGACCTCCTCGATCGAAACCGGCCACCTGCCGGCGTGTTCCTCACTGATCGAACCCATCGCCTTGTCCAACACGATCCCGAGCCCGATGTACGAGGTGGGGCCCAACGGCTTGGCCAACATCTGCCAGCCCTTGTCGTCGCTTTGCCCGCCGAAGATGCGCACCCGCAGCCGGTCCTTCACCTGGTCCCAGTCGGAGAGCATCTCGTCCAGTGCCTTGCCCCCGATCTGGTCCAGGGTCGAGATCATGTCGTACGCCAGCAGTCGCCACTTGCTTGGGGCCGTGTGTTGGGCGACCTCGGCCATCGTGGTCAAGCCAAACATCGGGCCACCATGGGGCACGGTCAGCGACCCGAGCCACGGATCGACCATCGGTGCCTCGTAGCGGTGGGTCACGATGTCGGTCACGATCTTCAGCAGATCGCCGGCCCGCTCCACGGTCTTGAGGGGCCTCGCCCAAGGGGGCAGCACCTCCAGGTTGAACCCCTCGCCTGCGGTTGAGCCCATGTTGTTGCCTCCGTCGTTGACCGAACGATTCGGTCTCGGGGGCGAACCTAGGAATGGGCTGCGATGATCGCCACGGGTCGCGCAGCCCGTTGTGGACGAGCGGACACGGTCCTACCAATACAGGTTGAGCGTGCTTCGCATCACGTCTTCGAATTCGCTGTCGTCCATCGCCGATCGTGCACCAAGCACCAGATGTGCGTCGTCGCCCACCGGCACTCGCAGTGGCGTCTCGCCGTTTTCGATGGCGTCGACGATGGCCGTCGCCACCGGCTCCGGGCCGGGCCGGCCGGCCGGGTTCAGCGAATCCGACCCGGATGACCACTGCTCGGCCAGCGCCTCGTACTCCGTGCCGTCCACCAGCTCGTTCGAGCCTTTGGCGGCCATTGGCGTATCGAAGTAGCCGGGCTGCATGATCACCAAACGGATACCGAAATGTCCCAACTCGAAGTGGGCCGACTCGCTGTAGCTCTCGATGGCCGCCTTGGATGCCGAGTAGATGCCACCCAGTGGCGTGCCCACGCGGCCCTGCACCGACGACATGTTGACGATTACGCCTGAGCCCTGCTCCCGCATGGCCGGGGCGACGGCGCAGGTCATGCGAAACGTGCCCCAAAAGTTGGTGTCCATGATCCAGCGGGCAACGTCCTCAGGGTAGGCCTCCACCGGGCCGTGACGGTCCACCCCGGCGTTGTTCACCAAGGCGTCCACGGTTCCTGCCTCGGCCATGGCGCTGTCGATTGAGGCCTGATCGGTGACGTCCAAGACCAGCCGTTGCGCAACGTCGAGGTCTGTCAGCGTTGTGATGTCCCGGGCGGTGGCCACCACCTCGTGACCCCGGCGGGTGGCCTCGATGGAGGTGGCTCGGCCAAAGCCGGTGGAACAGCCGGTGATGAGGATGCGCATGTCGCCCAGCCTGCCACCCGCCCGGCCCAGGTGCTCAGGGGGTGCCGGGGACCGGCTCTGCCGAGAGGGCTTGTGCCCGAGCAGGCCTGAGTCGATCCATTGGCACCGGCCGATGACGACGCTGTCGCCAACGTCGTAGATGGTTCAGTGCAGGTCGCCCGTCGGGTGCAGTCCCATGCCGGCGGCAATTGCCGGCGCCCGATAGGCCGCTGCCAGGGAGGTGACGGTTTCGTGGGCGTTGAGCCCGCTGGGGTTGGGCACCACCCACAGTTCGATTCCCTCGAAGGTCTCGTCCTGGAGTCCTGTGGTGGCCTTCGGGCGGGCGAACGCATCCCGGTAGGCGGTGATGCCGGCCACCGCCACCACGGCCGGTTGGTGCAGGGCAACGCATGCTCGAAGTCGTTCACCACCGGCTCGAAGCTCGTCGCGCGTCAGCTCCGAGGCCTTGGCGGTTGCGCGATGGACCACGTTGGTGATGCCCAGGCCTCGGCCGAGGAGGTAGTCACGGTCGGCATCGGACATGCCGTCGGAGCGGTCGACGTCCCGCTCGATGATGCCCGCCTTCAGCAGCGCAGGATAGAAGCGGTTGCTGGGTGAGGCGAAGTGGGTCCGCGCAGCCGCGCTCCAGAGTCCGGGGTTGATCCCCACGAACAGCAGCTTGAGGTCCGGCCCGATCATGTCGGGCACCAGTGCGTCGCGAAAGTGCTCCAGTTCGGCCCGAGTGAACCCCACGGTCATGTCCTCCCAGGTGGTTGTGAGCATGAGATGTGTCCACATTGGGCACTTTTGCTGCTCACAACGTCAGGCGAGGCCGTACAGACGATCGCCGGCATCGCCGAGCCCCGGCACGATGAAGGCATCATCGTTCAAGTGGTCGTCGATCGATGCCAGAACCAGGGCGTCCACCGCACCGGTGCGTCGCAGCGTGGCGACGCCGGCCGGCGCGGCCAGAACACACACGGCGGTGACCTTGCCGGGATTGCTGTCACCGATCAACTCGGCAGCGTGAGCGAGCGAGCCGCCGGTGGCCAACATGGGGTCCAGCACCAGCACATCTCGGCCGTCCAGATCGCCGGGCAACGAGTTCAGGTACGGCTCGGGGATCAGCGTGTCGTCGTTGCGGGCCACTCCCACGAACGCGGTCGGTGCGTCCGGTAGGTGGGTCAGCGCCCCGGCCAGCATGCCCAGACCTGCTCGCAACACGGGAATCACGTAGGGCGGCGCGTCGATGCGCACCCCAGCCGTGTCGGTCAGCGGCGTCGTCACGGTGATGTCCTGGGTGGACAACTCCCGGGTGGCGTCGTAGATCAGCATGATGGCGAGCGCGTTCATGGCCGCCCGAAATCCGGCGGCCTCAGTGGATTCGT
Organism: Candidatus Microthrix parvicella Bio17-1; assembly: GCF_000299415.1. Lineage (NCBI taxonomy): Bacteria > Bacillati > Actinomycetota > Acidimicrobiia > Acidimicrobiales > Microthrixaceae > Candidatus Neomicrothrix > Candidatus Neomicrothrix parvicella. The sequence goes on along the minus strand of NZ_AMPG01000001.1, from coordinate 1,531,082 downwards.
CCCGCAGCACGGTCAGGGCCGCCTGGGCCAGGGGATGGTCCACAACGGTCAGATGCATGGGCCCATCATGGCCCATCGAATCGGTGACCACGCCGATGCTCAGGTGTGCTGCGATTCCATCAGTTGGTCGAGCAGGCCGCCTGCCGCCTCGGCGATCACGGTGCCGGGCGGGAAGATTGCCGCTGCGCCGGCTTTGCGCAGTGTCTCGAAGTCTTGAGGTGGAATGACGCCTCCAACGACGATCATGATGTCGTCACGGCCTGCCGCCGCCAGTGCGTCGCGCAGCTCGGGTACCAGCGACAGGTGTCCGGCGGCCAGCGAAGAGGCGCCCACGATGTGTACGTCGGCCTCCACCGCCTGGGCGGCCGCCTCGGTGGGAGTCTGGAACAACGGGCCGATGTCCACATCGAAGCCCAGGTCGGCGAAGGCCGAGGCGATCACTTTTTGGCCCCGGTCGTGGCCGTCCTGGCCCATCTTGGCCAGGAGGATGCGTGGCCGTCGACCCTCGACCTCGGCGAAGCGGTCCACTTGTTCGCGGACCAGGTTGACCTGTGTTGCGTTCTCGCCCATCTCGCTGCGGTACACCCCTGAAATCGTTTTGATCTGTGCCTGATGGCGACCATAGGCCTTCTCCAGAGCATCGGAGATCTCGCCCAGCGACGCCATGGCGCGGGCGGCATCGATGCCCAGGGCCAACAGGTTGCCCTCGCCGGTGTCGGCCGCTTTGGTCAGCGCATCCAGCGCTGCGGTGGTCGTCGGTTCATCGCGCTCCTCGCGGAGGCGACGGAGTTGTGCGATCTGTCCGGCTCGCACCGCGGCATTGTCCACCACCCGTACCTCGAGGGGATCCTCCACTTCGGGACGATAGGCGTTCACGCCGATCAACGGCTGACGTCCGCTGTCGATGCGGGCCTGGGTGCGGGCGGCCGCCTCCTCGATCCGCAGCTTGGGGATTCCCGCCTCGATAGCGGCCGCCATGCCGCCCAGTTCCTCCACCTCGGCGATGTGGGCGAGTGCCTTGCGGGCCAGCGCTGCGGTGAGCGACTCGAGGTGGTGGCTGCCGCCCCACGGGTCGATCACGTCGCAGGTGCCCGACTCCTGTTGGAGGAACAGTTGGGTGTTGCGGGCGATGCGGGCCGAGAAGTCGGTGGGCAGCGCCAGGGCCTCGTCGAGCGCGTTGGTGTGCAGGCTCTGAGTCTGTCCCTGGGTGGCGGCCATCGCCTCCAGGCAGGTGCGCATCACGTTGTTGAACGGATCCTGGGCGGTGAGTGACCAGCCCGAGGTCTGGCTGTGGGTGCGCAGCGACAGCGACTTGGGGTTCTTGGGGTTGAAGTGTCGCTTCATCAATCCGGCCCACAACAGTCGGGCGGCCCGCATCTTGGCCACCTCCATGTAGGTGTTCATGCCGATGGCCCAGAAGAAGCTGAGGCGGGGGGCGAACGTGTCGACGTCCATGCCGGCTTCGATGCCGGCCTGTACGTACTCGATGCCGTCGGCCAGCGTGTAGGCCAATTCCAGGTCGGCCGTCGCCCCCGCCTCCTGCATGTGGTAGCCGGAGATCGAGATCGAGTTGTACTTCGGCATGTGCTGCGAGGCGAACGAGAAGATGTCCGAGATGATCCGCATCGAGGGCTTGGGCGGATAGATGTAGGTGTTGCGCACCATGAACTCTTTGAGAATGTCGTTCTGGATCGTGCCGGCCAGCTTGTCGGGCGAGACGCCCTGCTCCTCGGCGGCGACCACGTACAGCGCCAGCACCGGCAGCACGGCGCCGTTCATCGTCATCGACACCGACATTTTGTCCAGCGGGATGCCGTCGAACAACGTGCGCATGTCGTAGATCGAATCGATCGCCACGCCGGCCATGCCCACGTCGCCCGATACCCGTGGGTTGTCGGAGTCGTACCCCCGATGGGTTGCCAGGTCGAAGGCCACCGACAGGCCCTTCTGGCCCTGGGCCAGGTTGCGACGATAGAAGGCGTTGGAGTCCTCGGCGGTGGAGAATCCGGCGTACTGCCGGATCGTCCACGGCTGTTGGGTGTACATCGTGGGGTACGGGCCGCGCACGTAGGGGGCGATACCGGGCAGGCCGTCGAGGAAGCCCAGGTCGGTGGTGTCGGCGGCGGTCGACAACACAGCCACGTCGATGCCCTCGGGCGTGGCGACGCTGAGGTCTCCGGGTTCGTCGCCCGCAATGGCAGCGGCCTCGGCCCGCCAGCGCTCGGCGGCGCCGTCAGCGGCAGTGGCGGCTGGGATCGCTGCGGGGGGTGGGCCGATGGTGGTGTAGTCCGGGAGAACGCTCACCACCTCAGGCTACCGGAGCCTTGGGTGGGATCGGTCTGTTGAGAGGATGGCGATGGCCCTGAGAGAATCGGTGCGTGGACCTCACCGAGCCGACGCTGACCATCGAGGCGGTTGGTCCCAAGCAGTGGGATCGGGTGCGGGCGCTGCGCCTGGCGAGTTTGAGGGAGGACCCGCAGTCGTTCTTCAAGCTGCTTTCGGAGGAGATCGGCCTGACCGAGGACGAATGGAGGGCCCGGCTGGCCTCGGTGAACACCTGGGTGGCGGTGCTCGACGGGGTCGACGTGGGCGTGGTGACCTCCAGCCCGGACCGCGAGAACCCAACCGCTGCGCACCTGTCCGGCCTGTGGGTCGCCCCGGCGGGTCGGCGCCGTCGGACAGCGGTCGCCTTGAGTGGTGCGGTGGTCGAGCGAGCCGGGAGCGAAGGATTCCGCCGGGTGGTGTTGTGGGTGGCGAGTGCCAATCACGGCGCCGACGCCCTCTACGCCGGCCTTGGGTTCACCCGCACGGGTCGCACCGACACGTTCAAGCCGCCGCGTGACCTCTACACCGAATGGGAGCTCGAATTGTTGTTGTAGCAGGGCGGCAACCGTCGGCGTGGTGTCAGTCTGCGGCCGGGCGGCGACGGTTGGCCTTCTTCTCGCTCTGTTGGCGTTTGGCCTCCAGGCGTCGCCGCTGGGAGCCGCGGGTGGGGCGGGTGGCCCGGCGCGGCGCCTTGGGCGGAGCGAGCGCCGCCCTGATCCGACCGGCCAGCTGCGAACGGGCCTCCACCCGGTTCTTCCACTGTGATCGGTGACGGTCGACGATCACCCGGGCCTCGTCACCGAATTGCTGGGTGAGCCGTGAGCGCTGCCGGTCGTCGAGCACGGCCGAGTTGGCGATGTCGAAGCGCACATCAACGCGGGTGTCGGACGTGTTGGCGTGCTGTCCGCCGGGGCCGCCGGATCGTGTGAACTGCCAGCTCAACTCGCCCTCGGGGATGGTGAGACGCTCGGTGACCTGCAAGCCCCGTTCGCTGGGGATCGGTTTGTGTGAGCCGCCTGCCATGGCTCCAGTGTCGCCCATCGGACCCTGACGAGGGAGACGTGTATCGGCGATGGCATCCGGCGGTCCACACCCCGGCGCCGATGGTGGTCACTGGCAGGGCAGCGTGATCAGCCTTCCTGAATCCACCCGGTGATGGTGGACGGAGCGGTCGAGGTGCCGCCAAAGTAGAAGCCGGAGGCCCATTTTGAACCGGTGGTTGACGTGGAGGGGCACTGGCGTGGCAGTTCGGCGCTGACGTTGACCGACCGACCGGGCAGCGTGCCCTCGACCGAGAAGAGGTACTTGGAGTTGTTGGGGCCACCGATGCGAACCGAGTAGGTCAGGGGGTGTTCGCCGTCCACCTCGGCCTCGCTGAGGCTGAGGAGCGGTGCGGACGGGTAGAGGTGAGTGCCGTTGTTGTTGGCGTACTGCACCACCTCAAGACGCTTCGGGTTGGTATCCAACCTCCAGCGCCAGCCAAACATCGCACCGTTCTTGCTCAGGTCGATGTCCCCGCAGTCCGAGAAGCCGGGCAGCTTGTTGTAGTCGAACTGGTCGCTGGGCTGGGTGGGATCGGTGATGACGTACTTGGCGGAGGAGTCGAAGAAGAACTTGAACGTCCGCGACGACACACTGGTGAGACCAGCGATGGGGCTGGTGCCACCGTTGGCGTCGACCGTGGCCGAGTGCGCTCCTGGGGCGATGGAATACTTGGCCCAACCGGTGTGTGGCCCGGCTGCGGCGGCGCACGAGGCGGCAACGAGCACCACTGCAAGCACGGCGGCGGCTTTGGCCGTCGCTGATCGAATCGAACGTGTGGTCATGGAGATCCCCCGGGGTTGCGTTGCGCCTTGAGATGTTAAGGCGGCTCGGTGTTGCAGGTAAGTGGGATGCCAACCATCGTTGAGAGGCGATCTCGCAGGCTGTCATGTCCTACCCTGCGCTCATGGACGGGGCACCGAAGTCGTTGGATGGTCGCCGGGTAATCGTGACCGGCGGTTCATCCGGTATCGGCGAGGCGATTGCACGCTCGTGTGTGGAGGCGGGTGCATCGGTTGGTCTGCTGGCCAGACGGGTCGAGCCGCTCGCCGCGCTCGCAGACGAACTTGGCGCGGCCTGGCGCAGCGCCGATGTGGCCGACCTGGCGGCGGCCACAACGGCGGTCCAGGAGTTGGCGGAAGCACTGGGCGGGGTGGACGGCCTGATCAACAATGCCGGTCGCATGGACCTGGGGTCGCCCACGGCCACCAACCCCGAGGTGTGGCGGGCCGCCTTTGAGGTGAACGTCATGGGTCTGCTCGCCACCACCCATGCGGCCGTTCCTTACCTCCGCCGGAGCGCACACCCCAACCTCATCAACATGTCGTCGATGTCCGGTCGCCGGGTGGCGAGCGTGGACGGTGGCGTCTACGCATCCACCAAGTTCGCCGTCCACGCGCTGGGCGATGCGCTGCGGATGGAGTTGCAACCCGACGGCATTGCGGTCACCACCGTGTCGCCGGGGTTCGTGCGGACCAACCTGGCCGACGATGCCGACGATGAACATCGCCGTCAGTGGCAACACAGCGTGGCCGAGCGTGGCATCGACCCCGAGGTGATCGGCGAGGTGGTGCGCCACCTGCTGACGCTTCCGACCGGGGTCTGCCCGGTGGAGTACGCCCTGACCGCAACGGCCCAACTTCCGGGGTAAGTGTCATCGGGCTCACTCGGCTGAGCACCGACAAGGTTCGCGTTAGGCTGGTCGTTCTTCGCTCGTGCCCATCTCGGGGTTTGGGCACAACAGGAAAGTCCCCCTCAATGAATACCCCCGTTCCTTCGTTCCGCGCGCTTGGCGTGCCCGACGACCTGTCCGCCGTGCTTGAACGCGCCGGCATCGTCTTCCCGTTTGACATCCAGGTCGCTGCCATCCCCGACGCTCTCGCCGGCCGTGACGTGCTGGCTCGTGCCCCAACCGGCTCTGGTAAGACGCTGGCCTTCGGCCTGCCACTGGTCGCCCAGGTGGGGCGCGGCACCACGCGCAAGCCGCGCGCCCTGGTGCTGTCTCCCACCCGTGAGTTGGCCGAACAGATCCGTCGCGAGCTTGAGCCGCTGGCGGCGGCCAGGGGCCGCAACGTGCTGGCCGTCTACGGCGGCGTCGGCATGAATCCACAACGCTCGGCGCTGAACCGGGGCGTCGACGTCCTCGTCGCATGTCCAGGACGGTTGACCGACCTGATCGAGCAGGGCTGTGTCAGCCTCGGTGACGTCGACCAGGTGGTGATCGATGAGGCCGACCGCATGGCCGACATGGGCTTTCTGCCCACGGTCCGCAAGCTGTTGGACATGACGGCCAAGCGCCGCCAGACTCAGCTGTACTCGGCGACACTCGATAACGACGTGAAGGTACTGGTCGACCGCTATCAGCATCAGCCGGTGCGCCACGAGGTTGGGGAAACCGAACCCGACCTTTCCACCGTGAGCCATCGCTTCATCGAAGCCGACCGCCCTCAGAAGCTGGCGCTTTCCGCTGATCTCATCGATGACGCAGGCCCGACGGTGGTGTTCTGCCGCACGCGCCACGGCGCCGACCGGGTGGCGAAGCAACTCAAGCGCGTGGGCATCAAAGCGGCGCCGATCCATGGTGGGCGTTCCCAGGGGCAGCGCACCCGGGCATTGGAAGCGTTCGCCGACGGCAAGGTGGCGGCGCTGGTGGCCACCGACGTTGCCGCGCGTGGGATCCACGTCGACGGCGTGGCCTGCGTGTTGCACTTCGATCTGCCGCCCGACCCCAAGGATTACGTGCACCGCTCCGGTCGCACCGCCCGGGCGGGCGCCGAGGGCCAGGTGGTCTCGCTCGTGCAGCCGGATCAGCGCAAAGACCTCCGCAAACTGCAGCGTGAGGTTGGCCTGCCCCAGGCCGACAGCGAGGTGGCCTTCGTGCCGAGCGTGCGCGCACAGGTGCCAGTGCACGAGCCGTCTCGGCCGAAGGGTGGGGGTGGCAACAAGCGTCGAAACCCTCGCAACTCCGGCGGCGGTTCGAGCCGAGGGAACTCGGGTTCGGGCAGCGGTCGCGCCCGCTCAGGAAGCTCGGGCCGCCGATAGCCTGGGCGACCTAGTCGGCGGCCTCGGGCGAGTCGGCCTCCAGGGTGATCGGATCGATCAGTCCCGGCTCGATCTCGGGACCATCAGGTGGCTGTTCCGTCCCGGTCCAATGCTGTTCACGCGTGGTCAGCGCCGAGTAGCACATCTCGTCCTCGGTGCCCTCGGCCCACGAAACCCAACGGGGCTCGGTTTGTGGGTTGATCAGGTCTCGGTCCCACGAGCATTCCGCCCGCACGATGTCGCCGGGTTTGATCACCACCTCGTCGGCAGGTTCGTAGTTGAGTTGCCAGTTGAAGTCCCAGCGGTCGATGTCGAGCAGGATCTTCTCGTCCGGCGTGTCCGGGTTGAGGGTGAGGCGAAAGCCCACCCCCAACTCGTGCATGTGTCCGAACACCGACACGACCTGCCCGGTCCCCAGGGCCCAGTGATCACACGATGAGTACGACATGCCGTCCTCATCGACGTTGGCGTTCATCTCGGGCGTGCCGCCGCACATGCCGTTGAGGCCGTCGGCGATCACTGGTGCTGACGATCCGTAACGATCTGCGAGGTCGTCCATCATGGCGTCCCGGCCACATAACGGGCCTTTCTCGTCGGGTCGGCAGGGGATCTCGGCGGGTGCGAGGTACTGGGTGACCGCGATGTCGTCGTAGTCGTCGACCGGATCCTTCCCGAACCGCAGGGCCAGTTCGGAGTGGTCGGGTGGTGCCGCGTGCACAAAGTGGTAGTGCACCTGCACCACGAAGAAGTCGCCCTGGTTCAAGCGCATACCCGACCCGTCGGGGAAGGTGCCGCTGCTCTGTCCCGGTGCCCATGCGGCCACCAGGTCGGTTCCGCCGCCCATGCCGCTGGGGCTGGGGACCACCTCATCGGCGCCCACGCCGCCGAAACATCCGTAGCCGGTGCCAGGGTCGGCCTTGTCTCGCGCATCGACGGTGGGGCGTAGGTCGGCCGCCATACGGAAGATCAGTGCGTGGTGGACGAACTCGTTCTTGTCGGGCACGAACTCGTAGCCCGTCAGTGACGTGTCGGTCTTGAGCTCGGGGTCCATGACCAGGCAGCGGTAGTCGTTGGTCAGCTTGGTGGAGCCTTGGTACGGGGCATCGGCCTGCAACGTGACGTCGGGGTCGATTCTGTTGATCACCTTGCCCTTGGGTTTGATGGGGGTGGTTTTGGGGGTGTCGAGTTGGGCGCCGGCTTTGGCCCAGTCTTCGATGGTGGTGATTTGGGTGGTGGTGAGGCGTGGGTCGTGTTGGAGGGGGATGCCTTTGTTGGTGGCGAGGAAGGGGGGCATGTAGCCGGATTTGGTGATGAGTGCGAGGCCGTCGGCGATTCGGACGGCGTCTGATGCGTTGGTGAGTTCCCAGAAGGGTGCGCCTGCTTCGCCGGTTTGGTGGCATGAGGCGCAGCTGGTTTCGAGGATGGGTTTGACCTGTTTGGCGAAGGAGGGTGAGGTGTTGGTGGGTTTGGGGGGTTGGGGTGTTGGTTCGGCGGCGACGCGGTCGGTGTCTTCGAAGTCGGCGGCGTTGATGGCGGTGAGGTTGAAGGTGAGTTTGGCGTTGTCGCCTGATTGGGCGAAGCCGACCATGTTGATGGGGCCGATGTTGAATTCGGAGAGGGAGATGGTGGTGGTGGCGTTGATGGTGAGGGTGTTGTTGTTGAGGGTGCCGGTGGCTTTGAGGGTGGCGGGTTTGGTGGTTTCTTTGACGGTGAGGTTGCCGGTGATGGTGAAGGGGTAGGGGGTGTTTTGGCTGATTTTGGTGGGGAGGCCGTCGAGTTTGGTGGGGGAGAAGGTGGCGGTTTGGTAGTCGTTGGATTCGAGGTAGTCGTGGCGGAGGCGTTCGTCGCGGAGTTGTTGGTCGGAGGTGAGTTGTTGGACGTTGATGACGATGTCGCCGACGCGTGAGGTGGTGGGGTTGTTGGTGTTGAGGGCGATGTCACCGGCGATGCCGCGGGTGGTTCCGGTGGCGGTGTGGGTGGTGCCGGCGAGTTTTTCGTCGACGTTGTAGGTGATTTTGGATTTGGTGGCGTCGATTCGGTACAGGGTTTCGTCGGGTTTGGCGGTGAGGGTGGGGGCGTCGGGGACACCGAAGTAGACGACGGTGGTTTGGAGGCCGAACATTTGGTTGTAGACGAACGCGCCGACGCCGGCGCAGACCAGTACCAGCACACCCAACCCCGCCAACACCGGATGCTGTGCCGTCATCCCGCGGACCCGACCAACCATGGACTGTGCTCATTTCGGTCGGCGGACGGGCGATTGAGGCTACCGGAGGCATGCCGGCCCGGCAGGCCACCCGGCGCTGTCTCAGGTGACGTCGATACGCACTGAGCCCCGGGGGTGCACGGTGCACGCGCCATCAAACACCCCGGGACTGGGAAACTCGTAGGTAACGGTCTGACCCGCAGGTACCTGGGTGACGCTCACGAAGTGGTCGGCGACGTCATGGTTCACCACGGTCAGCGTGTCGCCGGCCTTGAGGCTGAGTTCTCGGGGGATGATCTCGATCAGTTCGCCATTGTCGAGACGCGCCGCAGTGCCCTTCGGGATGACGTAGCGGTGGTCGGCGGCGCCTCCGGTGAGGGCGAACCAGGCACCACCAACGGCCACCATGATGGCGAGCCCGACGAGGGCAAGGCCCACGTTGCGCCCGCTCCGACCGGCACGCGGGCCGTTGGTTGACTCGGACGACTCCACCGAGGACGTCTGCTCGGGCTGGTTGTTCACTCTCGGGGCTTGACGGTGGCGACCGTGGAGAAACACATCTCGTCTTCGGTGCCCTCGGACCAGGTGACCCATCGAGGTTCCGCCTGGGGGTTGATCAGGTTGCGGTCCCAGGAGCACTCCACCTTGATGACGTCGTCCTTGGTCAGGGTGATGTCTTCCTTGGGTACATAGCTGAACTGCCAGTTGAAGTCCCAGCGGTCGATGTCGAGCAGGATCTTCTCATCCGGCGTGTCGGGATTGAGGGTCATGCGGAACGTGCGACCCAACTCGTGCATGTGCCCGTTGACCGACAAGAGCTTGCCGGGGGAGGAAACCTGGTGCTCGCAACCGGTGGTCGAGATGCCGTTGGCGTCGACGTTGGCGGTCTCCTCCGGGGTCGAACCGCATATGGCGTTGAGTCCATCGGCGATGATGGGCGCAGCCGGGCCGAACTCCTCACCCAGCGCCTTGACGGCCGCTTCACGGGTGCACAACGGGCCTTTCTCGTCGGGCATGCAGGGGATCTCGGCGGGTGCGAGGTACTGGCTGACCTGTACGTCGTCGTAGTCCGCGGCATCGCCTTCGCCAACCTGCAGCACCAGTTCGCTCTGGTCCGGTGGTGCAGCGTGCACGTAGTGGTAGTGGATCTGGGTGACGAAGAAGTCGCCGGGTTCCAGCTTCAGCCCCGTGTTGTCCGGATAGCGGCCAGGCAGACCTCCGGGCGCCCATCCGGCCACCAGGGAGGAACCACGTGATCGTCCCGACGGGCTCAGCCCACCGCCGCCTGCGCCCACGCCGCCGAAGCACTCGTAGCCGGTGCCGGGGTCCGCGGCGTCGCGTTCATCGATGCCTTTCCGGCGATCGGCAGACATGCGATACACGAGCGCGTGGTGGACGAACTCGTTCTTGTCGGGCACGAACTCGTAGCCCGTCACGACGGTTGGCTTGGTGACCTGGGGGTCCATGACCAGGCAGCGGTAGTCGTTGGTTTTGGACGTTGAGCCCTGGTAGGGGGCCTCCGCCGTCAGGGTCTTGTCGGCCCTCGGGTGGAGCGCCACGTCGTCGGGCGCCTTGATGGGGGTGGTTTTGGGGGTGTCGAGTTGGGCGCCGGCTTTGGCCCAGTCTTCGATGGTGGTGATTTGGGTGGTGGTGAGGCGTGGGTCGTGTTGGAGGGGGATGCCTTTGTTGGTGGCGAGGAAGGGGGGCATGTAGCCGGATTTGGTGATGAGTGCGAGGCCGTCGGCGATTCGGACGGCGTCTGATGCGTTGGTGAGTTCCCAGAAGGGTGCGCCTGCTTCGCCGGTTTGGTGGCATGAGGCGCAGCTGGTTTCGAGGATGGGTTTGACCTGTTTGGCGAAGGAGGGTGAGGTGTTGGTGGGTTTGGGGGGTTGGGGTGTTGGTTCGGCGGCGACGCGGTCGGTGTCTTCGAAGTCGGCGGCGTTGATGGCGGTGAGGTTGAAGGTGAGTTTGGCGTTGTCGCCTGATTGGGCGAAGCCGACCATGTTGATGGGGCCGATGTTGAATTCGGAGAGGGAGATGGTGGTGGTGGCGTTGATGGTGAGGGTGTTGTTGTTGAGGGTGCCGGTGGCTTTGAGGGTGGCGGGTTTGGTGGTTTCTTTGACGGTGAGGTTGCCGGTGATGGTGAAGGGGTAGGGGGTGTTTTGGCTGATTTTGGTGGGGAGGCCGTCGAGTTTGGTGGGGGAGAAGGTGGCGGTTTGGTAGTCGTTGGATTCGAGGTAGTCGTGGCGGAGGCGTTCGTCGCGGAGTTGTTGGTCGGAGGTGAGTTGTTGGACGTTGATGACGATGTCGCCGACGCGTGAGGTGGTGGGGTTGTTGGTGTTGAGGGCGATGTCACCGGCGATGCCGCGGGTGGTTCCGGTGGCGGTGTGGGTGGTGCCGGCGAGTTTTTCGTCGACGTTGTAGGTGATTTTGGATTTGGTGGCGTCGATTCGGTACAGGGTTTCGTCGGGTTTGGCGGTGAGGGTGGGGGCGTCGGGGACACCGAAGTAGACGACGGTGGTTTGGAGGCCGAACATTTGGTTGTAGACGAACGCGCCGACGCCGGCGCAGACCAGTACCAGCACACCCAACCCCGCCAACACCGGGTGGGCGCCCACGGCGCCCTTCACCTTGTTTGTCATACCTGTCGATCCCCCTCTGTGAAAGCCGGCCGTTCGCAGAAGCGATGGGCAGACCCGACCATGTAACCGGCGAGGATACTCCATCGCCGAAACGCTGCGACAGCACAACGCCGGCCCTGCCGGCGCCTCGTTGAGGGCTCGGCACTAGCTTCGACAGCGTGATCCTTGCCGATGCCTCTATCCGTGCACTCATCGATTCGGGTGCGTTGGTGTTCGACCCCTACGACCCCGATCTGGTGCAGCCCGCATCGGTCGACGTCCGTCTGGGACGGCAGTTTCGGGTGATGCGCAATACCCGCCTCACCCACATCGATCCCATCACGGTGGACGATGCGCTGATGGAGTCACTCGAGGTGCCCGACGGCGAGCCCTTTGTGCTGCACCCTGGTGAGTTCGCCCTGGGCCACACCGCTGAAACCCTGGGGCTTCCCGACAACATCGTGGGGGTGGTGAACGGCAAGTCCAGCCTTGGCCGGCTCGGTGTTCAGGTGCATGCCACAGCGGGCTTTGTCGACCCGGGCTTTCACGGCGTCATCGTGTTGGAGTTGTCCAACGTGTCGACGCTGCCGATCTTGCTGCGCCCTGGCATGAAGGTGGCCCAGATGGTGTTCCAGCACCTCGATCGTTCTGCGGAGCGCCCCTACGGGCACCCCGGCCTTGGTTCCAAATACCAGGGTCAGCAGGGCGCGGTCGCCTCGCGTTATGCGGCCAATTACCCCGACGCCTGAGCTCTGGGCCGCTGAGGCTCAGCGGGAGATGACCAGCGGGTCTCTTTGATGTTGGTGTCGCAGTACCCGCGCATCAGGAGGGTGGTCTGCTGCCCGTCTCAACGTTGCTGATGAACGTTGAGACGGGGGCGCTGGATACGTGATCACCCTGGTGGTTGCAGGAGGGCGGGCTGACAGCGGCCCGCACGATGAGCCCTCCACCGGAACGACGGGCTGAGGCTCGGTCGATCAGCGTGAGGCCCGAGCTACAGCCGGTACCAGCTATAGCCGTAGCAGGAGTTGCGGTACCACGGTCGGTAGTCGCCGCCCACACCGACACTGAGACAGTGCGCCGCTGCCGCTTGATTGAGCCTGCCGCCCCAGTCGCGAATCGAGTTGGAACGCAACACCTGAAAGGACCAGCTCTTGGAGATCCCGGCGACCACCTGGGCATCGTCCAGCTTACGCCAGTAGCCGCCGTAGTTGGTCCAGGTGCGATTCGAGACATCGAAGCACCACACGCCCTTTTTGGCCGATAGGCCGCACTTGAGGTCGATGTCGAAGTCGGCGTTGACCGGTTGGGTGATCTTGCCGCCGCCCCAACGCCAGCGGGCCGACTCGACGTAGTAGAACGCCCCCGCTCGGGAGGTGCCATACACCTGCCCGTCCCAGTCGACGCCGACCTGGCCGAGCTTGCCACCCAGCGAGGTCCATCCGTCGAACCCGTAGTCGCAGATCTTGGCCTGGAAGACGCCGCCGGCTGGGCCGAGCGCAGCCAGATGCACGCAGTCCTCGTTGTTTGCCGGAGCGCTCCGCACCGACACAACCTTGCCGCCGATGCTGCGCCACTTGGAATCCCACGAACAGTACGTCTCGCCGCACGAGCCTTTGCGGTACCAGGTGTCGCCGTTGGCGCGTCGGCCGGTTACGAGGACGGTGCCGTAGTAGTCAAGTTGATTGATCAGCATCGCCTTGAACCCGGTGCCCAGCGTGGTCCAGCCATGCCTGGAACACGTGGTGTCCTCGGTGCAGTCGACGGGTTCCACCTTGATGGTGCCGGTGTTGGACAGCGTGGCCACCACGTAGTCGTCTTCGCCGTGGTGGGCGACGTCGATGTCGGCCAGATCACCTTTGGTGGCGGCGCCAGAGGTGCTCGGTAACAGCGCCAACGTCGAACAGATCATCATCAAAACGCCGGCAAGCCGGGTGAATCGGTGAGTGGATGTGATGGAACGCTGCATGGTGCCCCCCGGTGAAGCCAATGGTTCAACAAACCATCGCACGCGAGATCCCGACTATGCAAGCGCCATCTTCGAATAGGCGACGCTCTACACCGGGTTGGTCACCGCGCTGAGGGGCAGGCCTACCGGGGTCTCGGCCTCTTCGAGGGCCTCGAGCAGGTGCAGCGCGATGTCGCCCACCTTGACGGCGTCCTCATCGACGCCCTCGCCCTTGACGCCGTCGTCGATCATGACGTAGCAGAACGGGCAGGCGGTGGCGATGCGGGTGGCGCCGGTGGCCAGTAGTTCCTGGCTGCGTTCCACGTTGATCTGCTTGCCGGTGTGCTCCTCCATCCACATGCGGGCGCCACCGGCGCCACAGCACATGCCGTCGGTGCCGTTGCGGGGCGCCTCCACCACCTCGACGCCGCCGATGGAGGCGATGATGTTGCGTGGTGCCATGTAGATGTCGTTGTGGCGGCCCAGGTAGCAGCTGTCGTGGTAGACGATCCGCTCGGCGAAGTTGGTGCCCGACATGTCGATCGAGCCCTCGTCGATGAGGCGCTCGAGCAGCTCGGTGTGATGGATCACCTCGTAGTGGCCACCCAACTGCGGGTACTCGTTGGAGATGGTGTTGAAGCAATGGGGGCACTGGGCAATGATCTTCTTCACGCCCATCGAGTCGAGCGTCTCGATGTTCTGCATCGCCAGCATCTGGAAGATGTACTCGTTGCCGGAACGGCGGGCCGGGTCGCCGGTGCACTGCTCGGACGGGCCCAGAATGGCGAAGCTGACCTCGGCACGCTGCAACAGCTTGGCCACCGCCTGGGTGACCTTCTGGTTCTTGTCGTCGAAACTGCCGGCGCAGCCGACCCAGTACAGGTATTCAGCCTCGAGCGGATCGCCGCCTTCGAGGATCTTGATGCCGTCGACCTTGTCGGCCCACTTGGCCCGGTCGCTCTGGGGCATCGCCCAAGGATTGCCCTGGTTTTCCATGCCCTGGTAGGCGGAGCCGAGTTCGGTGGGAAAGTTGGACTCCATCAGCGTGAGGTAGCGGCGCATGTCGAGGATCTTGTCGAGGATCTCGATGTTGACCGGGCAGATCTCGTCGCACGCCTTGCACGACGTGCAGGCCCACACCTCCTCGGGCGTGATGCGCTCGAACAGGCTGTTGGCGCCGATGGTGATCTCGCCGTCGAGCGCGATGGGTGGGCTGACCTGTGGGTCGCCGGTGGCGGCCATGACCTCACCGGTTTTCAGCACGATCTCGCGTGGGTCCAGCGGCTTACCGGTGCCCGAGGCGGGACACACCGAGGTGCAGCGGCCGCACATGGTGCAGGCGTCGGTGTCGAGCAACTGCTTCCAGGTGAAGTCCTCCACCACCGAGGCGCCGAACGTCTCCAGTTCGGTCTCCATCAGGTTGGGCATGGCCTTCATGGCGCCCTTGGGGCGGTCCCGATCCTTCAGATACATGTTGATCGGCGAGGTGAACATGTGGCGCAGCATGGTGGTTGGCAGCACCACCAGGAAGGCGATGAACGAGAGGATGTGCACGATCCACCAGGTGCGGTGCCACCACTCGAGCCCACCCATGCCCTTCAGAGCGTGAGCCAGGGGGTAGCCGATGAAGGCCAGGTTGTCGCCCTCGGGCATGCCCTCAAGAGCGATGCGGAAACCCTCGGCGATGAACCCGGTGACCCCGATGGCCAGCAGCACGCCGAGCCCGATGGCGTGGTCGGCCTTGGTCTTGATGCGGATGCGGTAGGGCTTCTGCACGTAGCGCCTGACGACGGCCCAGATCAGACCAACCACGAAGAACACGCCGGCGAGATCGGCGATGAAGGCATAGGCCCGGTACACGTCGCCGTGCAGAAACTTGAGGGCCACCGGCAGCTGCAGGTTGATCTCGCCGATGGTGGTGATGGCGAGCAGCACCAAGAACGAGAAGTAGATGAAGCTGTGCATGACGCCGGCGGCCGGGTCGCGCAGCAGGGTCTGCATGTACAGGCCCGAGCGCATGTTCTCCAAGCGCTTCTTGACGTTCTTGGGCTTGGTGCGACGATCGTCGGGCCCACCGCGTTCCCAGTTGCGCACCCGATTGGAGAAGTTGAAGGCGCCATACAGGATGGCGCCGACCACCAGCACGTAGAACGACAGGCGCAGCCAGCCCGGGATGTTGTTGAACATCAGCCGGGAGATCGGCTGCTCCTCGGCATACGTTTCGGCCCAGTGCTCGGCCCACAACTGCTCGGCCACATAGGACGCAGCGGTGATGGCCGCAAAGCCACCGCCGATGACGAGCGCGATTTGGTAGGGACGGAACCGGCGCTTGGCGCCGGTGTCGGTCTCGCTGGGAGTCTCGGTGGAGGTCGCCATAACGGCTCCAATCTACTGCCAAAGGTGCGACACGGGGAACTTTTGGGCGGCACCGACCGCCTCGATGTCCTACCTTTGCAACGTGCCCGCCGCTGGGAGCGGCCGGCGAAACCGTGGGGGGAACACCGATGGACGCCTACTTGGAACGCCTTGGAGCGTTGTCCATGTTTGCCGAGTGCAGCACCAAGGAACTGCGCGACGTGGCCCGAATCGTCGACGAACTCAACGTCGAGGAGGGGCGGGTGCTCATGTCACAGGGGGACGCGGGCCAGGAGGCGTTCGTGATCGAGGAGGGCACCGCCGACGTGGTGCGCAACGGTGAACTGCTGGCCACCGTCGGCCCCGGCCAGTACGTGGGCGAACTGGCGTTGATCGATGCCGGCCCTCGCTCGGCCACCGTGACGGCCACCAGCCCGATGCGACTGCTGGTGATCGGCACACGCGAATTCTCCACGCTGTTGGATGAGGTGCCCGGCCTGGCCCGGCGCGTGCTGGTCAGCACCACCCGAAGGTTGCGGGCTGCGAACGAGGGCGCTCACCAACCCATTCACTGAGACGCGTGGTTGTTCAGCGAACGGTTTGGGCGAAGGCCCGGATATCGTCGATCAGCAGGTCGGGTTCTTCGAGGGCGGCAAAGTGCCCGCCCCGGTCGTAGCGGGTATAGCGCTGGAGGTTGTAGCCGGCCTCCACCCACGAACGGGGCGGCTTGGTGATCTCGGCCGGAAACTGGGCGACGGCGGTTGGCACCTCGACCTTGGCGTCGTGGGTGGCGAAGCGGCCGGTTTTCATCGTCTCGTAGTAGATCCGGGTTGAACTGCCGATGGTGCCCGTGACCCAGTAGGTGGTGAGGTTGTCGAGGATCGCCTGTTGTCCAACGGCGTCGAACAGGTCGCCGTCATGGTCGGTCCAAGCCCAGAACTTCTCGAGGATCCATCCGGCCAGACCGGCGGGGGAGTCGTTCAGGCCGTAGGCCAGGGTCTGCGGGTTCTTGCCTTGGATCTCCTGGTAGGCGCAACCATTGGCCAGGAAGTCGCCCATGGCGGTCAGATCGACAGCCTCAGCGTCGGTGATCTCGCCGTCGCCAGGAAAGCCGACCGCCATATTGAGGTGAACGCCGGCCACGTGTTCGGGGTCGACCAGGCCCAGCCAGGTCGAGACGAAGCTGCCCCAATCGCCTCCCTGGGCGATATACCGATCGAAACCAAGGCCTGCCATCAGCTCTGCCCAGGCTTCGGCCACCCGCTTCACATCCCATCCTGGTTCGGGGGTGGGACCCGAGAAGCCGAACCCGGGCAGGGAGGGCACCACGACATGGAAGGCATCAGCGACGTCGCCTCCGTGGGCGGCGGGGTTGCGCAGCGGCTCGATGACGTCGAGGAACTCGGTGATCGAGCCGGGCCACCCGTGGGTGAGGAGCAACGGCATGGCGTCAGGTTCGGGCGAGCGGGCGACGATGACGTGGATGGGCGTGCCGTTGACCTCGGTGCGGTACTGCGGCCAGGCGTTGAGCCGCGCCTCGGTGGCCCGCCAGTCGTAGGTATCACGCCAGGCACGGCACAAACTCTGAAGGACGGAGCGGTTGGTGCCGTATGCCCAGCCGGCGTCGGGCAGCTCGTCGGGCCAGCGGGTGTGGCCGAGACGGAGGCGCAGGTCATCCAAGACCTCGTCCGGGACGTTGATTGAGGTGGCCTCGAATCCGTTGGGGACCGGACCCGGTGCCGTGTGTACCGCCTGAAGCGGCGCAATCCAGTCGTTGTTGGTTGCCGTCATGGTCCCCCCTCGCGTTGCCCTGCGGTCCGATCTTGTCGCGTCCGGCAGTGGGGCGACGAACTGGAGCGGGTGGGTGCTGTGACCGATGGCGCGCACCTCCATGTGTCCGTTGAACGACGAATGTTCTATGGTGCAAAAAACGAGAACCGGTTCTCGTTTCTGTGCATGAAGCGCCACAAAGGCGTGGCGCAGCAACCCATGCTGGGGGAATCAACGTGACCAAGCGAGTGCAGCCCGATTTCGTCGACGTGCTGGACCTGGACCAATACGTCCGAGGCGACCACCATGCCATGTTCCGACGAATGCGGGAGGAGGCCCCGGTCTCCTGGCATGAGGACCCCAACTCGCGCGCACCCGGGTTCTGGAATGTGGTTCGGCACGGTGATCTGACGCATGTGAACCGCGACACCACCTTGTTCTCCTCACAGATGGAGGGCTCGCTGATGCACGATCAGCCACAACCGTCGGGGTTCGACAGCCGCGGCAGCCTGCTGATCGACACCGACCCTCCGCTGCACACCCGGTACCGCCGACTGATCAACAAGGGCTTCACCCCCCGCATGGTCGGCCTGTTGGAGCAGTACCTGCAGCACCGTGCCGAGATCATCGTCGACAACGTGATCGAGAAGGGGGAATGCGACTTTGTGACCGAACTGGCCATGGAGCTGCCGCTGCAGGCGATCGCCGAGATCATGGGCGTACCCCAAGGCGACCGACGCCTGCTCTTCGACTGGACCAACACGATGATCGGGGCCCAGGACCCGGAATACACCGCCGACGGCGAGGTCTCCGACATGCCGGAGGCCACCGCAGCGGCCACCGAGCTGTACATCTACTCCGAGCAGTTGCGAGAGCAGCGTCGCAACGACCCCAAGGACGACATCGTCACCAAGCTGCTGAACGCCGAGATCGAGGGCGACAAGCTCTCGGACGACGAGTTCGGCATGTTCATGTTGCTGCTGTCCGTCGCCGGCAACGAGACCACCCGCAACGCAACCAGCCACGGCATGCACGGGCTGTCGAGCACGCCCGGGCAATGGGACCTGCTGAAAAGCAACCTGCCGGAGTTGATCCCCAACGCGCTGGACGAGATGGTTCGCTGGGGCTCACCTGTGCTGCACTTTCGTCGTCAGAGCTCAGCACCCACCGAGCTTGGCGGGGTCGAGATCGACGCTGACGAAAAGATCGTCATGTGGCACGTGTCGGCCAACCGGGATGAGACGGTGTTCGAGGATCCTGACACCTTCAACATCGAGCGCCATAACGCCCACGACCAGATCGGCTTCGGCGGTGGCGGCGCCCACTATTGCCTGGGCGCCAACCTGGCCAAGGCCGAGCTGCGGATCATCTTCACCGAAATCGCCACCCGTATGCCTGATATCAAGGTGGTCGGTGAGCCCGAGCGTCTACGCAGCAACTTCATTCAGGGCATCAAGCACATGCCGGTGACCTTCACCCCGGGCAAGCGCAAGCACCCGGTGGAGCAACTGGCTCAGACCTAGCCCTAGCCGCTTGGGCCGGTGCGGGACCGCCGTTTGACGTGACCCTGGCCCGGCGGCTCCATCCCGATGCCTCTGCCCGGACGGGCTACCGGGTGGGTTGGAACCGGCGCAGCCGCAGGCTGTTCAGCACCACCAGCACCGATGACGCCGCCATGGCCAACCCGCCGATCAGCGGGGTGAGGAGGCCGACCGCGGCCAGCGGGATCGCAGCCACGTTGTAGCCGAAGGCCCAGAACAGGTTGACCTTGATGGTGCCCAGCGTGGAGCGCGACAGCCGGATGGCATCGACGGTGCCCATCAGCGCACCCGACACGATGGTGAGGTCGGACGCCTCCATCGCCACGTCGGCACCCGAACCCATGGCGATGCCCAAATCGGCAGTGGCCAACGCGGCGGCATCGTTGACCCCATCTCCCGCCATGGCCACACGGTGCCCCTCGCCCTGAAGCCGAGCGACGATGGCGACCTTGTCCTCGGGCATGACCCCGGCCACGACGTGATCGGGGTCGATGCCCACCTGCTCGGCAACCGCCCGAGCCACCGGCTCGGCATCGCCGGTGACCATCCACGGGGTGATGTTGTGCTCGACGAGCGCGGCGATCGCCCGCTCGCTGTCGGGCCGCACCGTGTCGGCCACCGTGAGCAACCCGCGCACCGTGCCGTCCCAACCGGCGGCGACCACCGTGACCCCGTCCGACCCCAACTCGTCCGCGCGAGACCTCAGACCCTCGGGCCACACCAGACCTTCATCAGCGAGCAGACCGGGACGGCCGACCAGAACCAGGGTGTGCTCGCCGGAAGAGATCACGGTGGCTCGAACCCCCAGCCCCGGATGGTTGGTTAATGACTCGACGGGGGGCAGATCGCCCAACTCGTAGCGTGCAGCGTCAGTGATTGCAGCTGCGATGGGGTGCTCGCTGCCCGACTCGGCGGAGCCGACCAGGCGGAGCAGTTCGGCCCGCTCGGTCCCGGGGCCGGGCACCACATCGACGAGGGACATGATTCCCTCGGTGATCGTGCCGGTCTTGTCCAAAACCATCACATCGATATCCCGGGTGGCCTCCAACACCTGCGGTCCGCTGATCAGCAGGCCCAGCTGTGAGCCACGGCCGGTACCAACCAGAAGGGCGGTGGGCGTCGCCAGGCCGAGTGCGCACGGACACGCGATCACCAACACGGCAACGGCGGCCGCGATGGCGGCATCGACCGGCTGCCCGAGGGCCAGCCAGGCCGTCAGGGTAGCGGCGGCGATCAGGAGCACGATGGGAACGAATACGGCCGATACCCGGTCGGCCAGGCGTTGTGCGTCGGCCTTGCCGGCCTGGGCGTCACGGACCAAACGACCCATGCGCGCCAGCTGTGTGTCGGACCCCACCCTGGTGGCACGCATCTCGAGGCGACCCGACAGGTTGACCGTGGCGCCGGTGATCGCATCGCCGGGGACCACCTCCACCGGCACTGACTCGCCGGTGAGCAGGCTGGCATCGATGGTGCTGGTGCCACCGGTGACCTCCCCGTCGGTGGGGACGCGCTCCCCGGGGCGCACGACGAGGAGTTGTCCTACGTTCACCGCGGAGGCGGGCACGGTGACCTCGGTGCCGTCTGCGGCGACCACCCGTGCCTCCTGTGCCCCGAGCCGCAGCAGCGAGCGAAGCGCCGAACCTGCACGGCGCTTGGCCCTGGCTTCTGCCCATCGTCCGCCCAGCAGGAACGTGGGGACGACAGCGGCAACCTCGAGGTACAGCTCGTGAGGGGCGGCGCCGCTTGTGTGGTCCATGCCGGGCATGTCCCCCATGCCCCCCGAACCGGTGGTGGCGGGCAGCCAGCTCATATCCATCTTCATGCCCAGCTCACCGGCGCCGCCGAAGAACAGCGCCCAGAGCGACCACCCGTAGGCGGCCAAGACGCCCAGCGAGACCAGCGTGTCCATGGTGGTCGTCCCGTGCCGCAGGTTGGTCAACGTCGCCCGGTGAAACGGAAGTGCTCCCCACACCACCACGGGGGTGGTCAATGCGAGCGCAACCCATTGCCAGCCTCGGAACTGCCAGGCCGGCACCATCGAGATCACCATGACCGGCAGGGCCAGCGCGGCCGAGACCCAAAAGCGAATCTTCAGGTCGTGCACCTGTGCCTTGGCGGCGGCGTCATCAGCCTCGGCCGCCTCCTCCAGGTCGTCGTTGTCCGTTGGTGCGGGTTCGGCGCCGTAGCCCAGACCCTCAACCACCCCGATGAGGTCGTCGACGGTGAGGGTGGTCGAGTCACGGTTGATGTAGGCCGATGCGGTGGCGTAGTTCACCGTGGCGGTGACACCGACCTGCTCGTTCAGCGCTCGTTCGACCTTGGCGGCGCAACTGGCACACGACATGCCGCTGACCGACAGCTCGGTGGGGTCGAGGGAGCAGAGGTCCGGCGATGCGGCGTCGCCGGGTTTGGTGGAAAGGGTGTGAGTCGTCATGTCTGGATCCTTTCGAGAGGGAGCGGCCTGGCTGGACCGTGGCGGTCAACTGCGGACGAGGCGCGCAACGGCTGCCGAGGCCTCGTTGAGCTTGACGGTGGCCTCGTCGCCCCCGGTGGTCACGGCATGGGCGACGCAATGGTGGAGGTGCTCGTCCAGCAGGTTCAATGCGACGGACTGCAACGCCCGATTGGCGGCTGAGATCTGCGTCAGCACGTCGATGCAGTACTTGTCGTCCTCGATCATCCGTTGCAGGCCGCGCACCTGGCCTTCGACGCGCCGCAGCCGCCGCAGGTGCGCGGCCTTGGTCTCTGCATACCCAGGCGCAACGTCCGCATCATCGCTCATGGGTCCATCATACCCTAGGGGGGTATCCATGTACACCCGGAGGGTATGACTTCGGCTACAGCAAGCGTGCCTTGGCCAGGATTTTGGCGGTTCGCTTGAGTGATGTGACGGTCAGGACCAGTTTGTACTTTTTCCCGGTGGTCGTGATGGTGAGGCGGTCCTCGGGACCCGCCTCCGACCTGTCGACCGTTCGCAACCTCACCTTGGTGATCGTGGCCCGGTCGACTGCGAAGTTCTTCGGATGTTGGGCCAACAGATCATCTGGATTCATGGCGGCGCACTCGTCAGCGAGTGCCTGGTAGGCACCCGCCCGCTCCCGCATCCGGCCTTTCCAGTCCTTACCCTCAGCTTTGGCACCCTCGCTGAGGCCCTTGACCACCCGTTTCAACTCGGCTCCGGTGAGACGCGCGAAAATCAGGCGCTGGTTGGTGATCACCAGAGTGTGGAGGCGACTGTTCACCCCCAGGAAGCCGGCCGTCCTCATAATGCCGGGGATGGTGGCCTGGACCTGCTCGCCAGGTGGAGGGGTCGGCAGAACCGGAGGGGGAGGAGGAGGGGGCGAGAGATCGGACATGGTTGCCAGGATGCCGCATCAGTGGCTCACCGCACAGGGGCGATGGTCCCGAGATGGGGTCTGGACGCTCCGAGCGTCGTAACCGGCAGTGGGCGTCGGCTCAGCGGTGCACCGACGGGTCGCTTTGGTGCACCCGAGCCCGCAGGGTGAACACCGAGTCGCCCGAAAGCACCCCGCCCCGGCCGAACAGCCGACCCTGTTCCCAGTTGGAGAGTCCCAACTCTGGCCGATCGAATGCGTATTGGCCATCGACCCAGCGGGTGAAGCCGTTGCCGATGAACGGTGCGTCCAAGCCCTGGTAGGCGGCCTCGGCCTCGTCGGTCGCGTCGGCGACGATCGAAACGACGAAGTGGGGCGACCATTCGTTGAACCAGCTCATGGCCTGAGCCAGGTCATCGGCCACCGCCAGGCCGATCTCAGGTGAACCCTCCCATTCCCATTCCCGGCCCAGACCCGTCTCGTCCAATGGTTCGGCACCCGGCTCCGTCACGTTGCCCTCGGCTCTGGCGATGGCGGCTTCGGCCATCCACGAGTCGGGCACCAAACCGGTTGCCGACTCGTGCATCCAGAGCTTCGGGTTGGTGTGGAGACTTGCAGCCGCCGCAGCGAGGCCGGCGAGCACGCGGGGCACCAGTTCGTCGGCCCGACTGCGCAGGACGATGGCCGTGTTCAGCGTGTTGCACACCTTGCGGTCGAGCGAGGCGGTCACTGCCGCTTCAAGACGGTCGGCGTCCGCCGAGTCGCCGGCGATGATCCAGGCGCCACCGGTGCCGTGCAAGCTGACGGGCACCCCGGCGCCTTGGGCCACGGCACCCAACTGGGCGACCGCCGCACCCGAGCCACGGGCCACTGCGAGCGCAAGGCGCTGATCAGAGAAGAGCGCGTGTCCGGCGGACCGCTCGGAAGCGGCAACCAGCGACGCCGCACCGTCCGGTAGCCCGGCGGCCTCGATGGCGGGGTTGAGGGCATGTTCAACGATGGCTTCAGCGGTTCCCAGCGCATCGGACCCAATCCGGAACACCACGGTGTTACCCGAGCGGATCACCCCGCAGGCGTCTGCGAAAACATTGGGACGTCCCTCAAATACAAAACCCACGACGCCCAGCCCGGCCCGCTGCAACTCCACCAGCCAGCCCTCGTGCTCGACGCGGTCGACCACCTGGTCGCGTCCCGACGGGGCCGCTGCCCAGGTGCGGAGCCCGTCGATCATGTCGGAGCGCATCGTGTCGCTCAGCACCAGGCGGGTGGTGGAGCGGCTCTTGGCCTGGGCGGCCGCAATATCGGCCGCGTTGGCCATGGCAATCGGGGCGAAGATGGCGTCGTCGGCCAGACGGTCGGCGAACGTTTCGAAGAACGCAGTGACCGCCTGATCGGACACCGCACCCATGTCGGCGAACGCCGCAGCGGCCCGTCCGACCGCCGCTTCGGTGACCCGCCCAACCGAGGCGGGTACATGCAACAGCGCGCCGGTGCTGGGCACCGTCAACAGTCGGTCGCCGTCGGTGAACGAGCTGGCGAGCTCGGCGGTGACCCGCACGATGCGGTCGCCTCCCACCACGATGGGCATGCCCTCGGTGAGTTCGCAAAGTGGCTCGGTTGCAGTGTGGTTGCCCGGGTTCATGGCGCTCGATCGTACCGGGGGTCGACCTGGCGCCGGGGTCCGGGGTGGCGCCCCGTCAAGAATCGCCGTAACTCAGTCGGCCGGTTGGGGGACGACCTTGAAGCGGGTCAGCCGCTTCATCGGGTCGGCGTCACTCAGGCGTACCCGCACGGTGTCGCCGTCGTTCGCCTCCCCAATGGCGTCCGCGATGACCGGCGGATCGGTCACCTGCACCCGGAGGCCGTCTCGCGCGTGCGAAAGCACCACCGCCGAGAACTCGGCACCGATCTGCGAGGCAAGCTCGGCGGCCTCCAGCAGATCGATCACCGCCCGATCCACCGATGCTGCGCGGCGGTTCGCGTCGTTGAGGATCTGAGGCAGGTCGTCGAGTTGGTCGAGCACCCAAGCCGGGACCGGTCGGTGCTCGTACGCGGCCAGCGCCATCTCGGTGGCGTAGCGGTCACCGAGGCGTCGCAGCGGTGCCGTGACGTGCGCGTAGGGAGCAGCCACCGCTGCGTGCGTGGTCAGTTCGGGGGGTTCACCGTGAAACGCTGCATACCCCGAGCCGCGCAGCCCCTTGGTGGCGCTGAGCATGAGCGCGGCCCCGACCGGGGTGGACGGATCAAGCGACCGAACCCATTGGCCGTACACGTGGTTGGGGCCGCCTGCGGCGGCATCGTCGTCAGGGGGCCATCGGTGGCCGAGGGCCTCGGACGCCCGTCGCAGCTCGGCGAGAATTTCAGGCTCGGCGCTGGGGAGCGTGCGGAGTAGGCCGGTTTTTGAGGTCAGCATCAAGGCGGCGGCGGCCATGCCGGTGGCCAGCGACATCTGAGCGTTCCACTCTTCGGCCGGAAGCGAGGGCGTGGCCAGCAACTGCACGTTGCCGGAGGCGTCTACCTGCACGTCCTGTTCCGGTAGCTGCAGGCTGACGCCACCCCGGTCGGCCTGAATGGACAGTCGCAAGCTGCCGAAGTCGCGCAGCGAGGTGGCTACCTCCACCAGGTCGATCCCCCGCTTGGCCGCCGGGCCGAGGGCGTCGCTGCCCGGATCCTGCAGATCGATTGACTGAGCCGAGACCCCAACACCTTCCGCCGAAGCCGCTTCGTGGTTGGTCGCTTCGTGGTTGGTCGCTTCGTGGTTGGTCGCGCCGTCGTGGTCGGCGAGGATGGTGGTGATCACCTCGTAGCTCGTGGCCACCCGCACCCGTACCGTGGCTCTCCGCACCTCGGTGTTGACCAAACCGCCCTCGACGTCAAAGGTGAGCTTCCACCACACGGCCGGACGTGCTGCACCGGGTAACAGGCTGGCGGCTCCCTCGGACAGTTCACGAGGGTGCAGCGGGGCCTTGTGGTCGGGTAGGTACAGGGTGCTGCCTCGCCGGCGCGACTCGAGGTCGATCACATCGCCGGGCACAATGAAGGCGGCGACGTCGGCGATGGCGTAGTGCAGCACCCAGCCGGCGTTGGAGCGGACCAGGGCGAACGCCTGGTCCAGGTCTCGGGCTCCCGGTGGATCGATGGCCACCAGCGGGAGGTCGGTGGCGTCCGTCCGACTGGTGGCGAACCGGTCGGTGGCCGTCTGCGCGGCCCTCGAGACGTTGGGCTCGAATCCGGAAGGTACCTCCAGATCGCGCCGCAGCAGCGCCAACGCCGAGTTCATCGGTTCGTCATCGAGGCGGAGATGTCGACGGGGGATGGGCACGTTGGCTTACTCCCCGGTGTTCAGAATGGCCACGTCGGCGCCGGCCTGGCTGACCACCCGCTCGAGCCGGGCCTGACCCGTCGGGTCGGCCTTGAGCGTGGCGTCGAAGAAGGCCAGCGTGGCGTCGGTGACCACCTCACCGTAAGGGTCGGCGGTTCCGGTGACGTACGGGGGAATGTGCTCACCGCCGACCAACGTGATCAGGCGCCATGGTGGGCCGACTGCATCCACGGCGTTTTGGGCCAGCGCGTAGGGCACGGTGCCGTCGGCGTCGCCGTGAATGGCCAGCAGGGGAGGTCCGTCCTGAACCGGCGCTCCACCGTCCGCCAAACCCGGAAGATAGGACCCGGCCCACTCGGCCACGGCGTCCACCCTGTCGTCGCGCACCTTGGGGTTGTACCCGACGGCCAGCGAGGTGAACCCGCCGAGGGAGTGGCCGGCGACTCCGATTCGTTCGGTGTCGATCTGCCTCGCCAAAGGTTCCTCGGCGGGCAGGTCGGTGGCCCAGTCGATGAGGCGGCTGACGTCGGCGGGCTGATTGACCAGATCGTCGGTTTTGGGCGTACCCGGTGTCTCGGCGCTGGTCAGCGGGAAGGTGGGGGCCAGGACGACGTAACCCGCTGACGCCCATACCTTGAGCGTGTTGACGTAGGCGGGTCCGGTGCCGCCTCGGCCGTGCGAGAACACCACCAGGGGCCACCGACCGTCAGCGGGGGTTGCGTTGGGCGTGACCTCGGGGGATTCGGTATCGCCCTCGGCCGGATACAGCACCTGCGTGGGAAGCGTTCGCTGCGGTAGTTCCGGGCGCCCACCCCACGCGTCGGTGGATCGCGAATCGTCGACCACGGTCACTTGGCGCGAACCCACGGCGAAGCTGCCGGCGTCGTGAACGTCGCCCGCTTTCGTGGGAGAAGTGGAAGTGGGTGCAGTCGAGAGGGATGCGGGGGTGGAGGTGGAGGCGACCGACTTGGCGACGGAGGTTGCGCCGGTGGCGCTGCACGCGACGGTACCCAACAGCGCAGCGACCACTACGGCGGCGGATCGACGGATGCTTCGCTGACTGCGGCGTTGATTCATGTCGCGAGACTACGGTCAGGCGTCTTGTTTTGGAGGTTGGGGCGATGCCATCGGGGGGTACGCTCCCGTGATGGAACATGAATCAAATGGCTGAATCGCCGATGCGCAACCCGCTCACGCGGCGATTGATCACGGTTCCCGCCACCCTGGCCCTCACGGTGACGCTCGTTGTGCTGGCGCCGGTTGCGCTCCCGCTGATGGTGATCGTTGACCTGCTGCGACTCCGTCCCCGTCTGCCCTTGGTGCGTGGTTGGATCTTCGCCATCGCCTACGGCGTTTTGGAGTGCGCGATGTTGGTCGTGGTGGCCATCATGTGGGTCGTGAGCGGATTCGGCCTGGCGCTGAAGAGTGGGCCGAGCCGGCGTGCACATCGCGCGCTCCAGCGTTGGTGGGTTGGGCGGCTGCTGGCGCTGCTCAGCTCCGTGCTGGGTCTGCGGTTTTCCATCGAGGGCGTCGAGCATCTCACGCCCGGACCGCTGATGGTGCTGGGCCGCCACGTCAGCCTGGTGGACACGCTGTTTCCCGCTTTGGCGCTGAGTGATTCCGGGCTGTCGCTGCGATATGTGCTGAAGCGCGAGTTGGAGGTGGTACCACTGCTCGACGTCGTGGGCCACCGCCTGCCCAACTACTTCGCCGACCGCTCCGGCACCGACACCGAAGGGGAACTCGCGGCACTGTCGAGGCTGGCCTCGGACCTGGGGCAGAACGACTCCGTGGTGATCTTCCCCGAGGGGACCCGCGGCACCGAGGAGAAGCGGGCCCGAGCCGTGGAACGTCTTGGGGAGCATCACCCCGAATTGGTGGACCGTGCGGCTGCGCTTCGTCACACGATGCCGCCCCGTTGGGGCGGCACGTTCGCACTGCTCGATGCGGCTCCCGAGGCCGACGTGGTGGTGTTCGCGCACCACGGATTGGCCGGGCTGCGCGGGTTGCGGGCCATTCTGGCCGCCCTGCCATTTCGGCGTCCGGTGACCGTCGAGCTGTGGCGCATCCCGCGGTGTGACATTCCCGACGGGCACGCCGAGCGACGCGAGTGGCTCTTTGACTTGTGGACCCGCCTGGATGTCTGGGTTGAGGAACAAGGCGCTTCGGTACGCTCTGCGTTGTGACTCAGCGGGGGGTGTTTCGGGTGGCGTGTTGGAACATTCATCACGGCGCCCCCGGCAGCACCTGGTTTGCCAAGAGTGAAAGCCTGATCGCCGGGGTCGCCCAGCTGGACGCCGACGTGGTGGTGTTGTGTGAGGTGGACCACCGGGTGTGGCGATCGCGGTTTCGCAACCAGACGCAGATGCTGGCGAAACGGCTTGGCTATCACGCGCTGTTTGCTCCGGCGCGGCGCCTGACGCCCGGGTGGTACGGCAATGCCCTGCTCAGCCGATCGTTGCCCCGACGCACCGAGGTGCTTGCCCTGCCGGCGCGGCGCGGGGCCGAAAACCGTTCGGCCCTGCTCACCGCGATTCCCTTGGGGGGACGCGCCGTCAGCGTGGCAGGCGCCCATCTACAGAACGCCGGGCGCAGCGGTTCGGGCCGAATCGAGGCCATTGCGCAACTCGCTGTGGTCACTGCAGCCATGGCGGCCCGCCCGAACCCGGCGCTGATCACGGGTGACTTCAACCTGACCGAGGAATTCGTCGAGCCGGCCTTCGCGGGGGCGGGCCTGACCGCCGTGCCCACGGGACCGACCTACCCGTACCCCAACGCGCGACGCCGCATCGATTGGATGGGGGTGCGAGGCTTGAGGGTGGTGTCATCGGAGGCGGTGGCGCTGTACGGAAGCGACCATCTGGCCATCACCGCCGATCTCATGCCGGCCGGCCGCGACGGGCCTTAGCCTGAGAAGTGACCCAGTTCGTAGCTGAGAACGCCTGCAGGCCCAGGCCGAATGGCGTTGCCGATCGGCAAGGCCCCGATACCTTCGTGGGATCACCCCAAGGGAGAGACATGAAAACCCGACTGATAGCCCTGATCGCCTTCACTGCAGTCGTTGCTGCCGCCTGCTCCACCGGCCTCTCAGAGCAGCGCGCCCTCACCGGTGCCGCCCCGGCGGGTCCCGGCGGCACCTCGGTTGAGATTCCGAACCGTGAAGACAGGCCCCAGCAGCCCGGGCGCCCGGCGTTGGGGGAGAACGCCCGTCCGTATGTGGAAACGCTGGAGTTGTCGATTGAGGACATCCAGGCGTTCTGGACCACCAAGATGCCGAAGGTCTTTGGACAAGAGTTCGAGCCGATCCCCAACGACAAGATCTTCGCCTACAGCCAGAACAATCCGCCGCCCGCATGCGGTACCGGTCAGCAGCCCAGCGCCGACGACCTCGTGGGTAATGCGTTCTATTGCTCCGAGGGCGGCTTCATTGCGTTCGACGACGAGAACCTGTTCCCCAAGCTGTACAAAAACTTCGGCAGTTACGCGGTGGCCATGGTGCTGGCCCACGAATGGGGCCACGCGGTTCAGGACCAGATGGGGATATCCGGGGGCAACGTACCCACCGTGTACCTCGAGCAACAGGCCGACTGCTTTGCCGGCGCCTGGACCAAATGGGTGGACGATGGGGACAGCCCCAACCTCAGCCTTTCCCCTGGCAGTCTCGACGCGGCACTGGGGGGCATGCTGGAGTTCCGTGACGAGCCGGGCACGAACCCGAACGACCCTGCGGCACACGGGTCGGGATTTGACCGGGTGCGCGCGTTCCGGGATGGGTTTACCAAGGGCCTGCAGGCCTGCGTCGACTACGAGACGACCCCACCAGAGGTGTTGCAACTGCCTTTCACCCAGGAGGAGTACAGCACCGGAGGGAACATGGAGTTTTCGAAACTGGTCGACTCGCTGGTGCCGGACTTCGACGCTTGGATGAAAGCCGCTTTCCCCTCCTTCAAACCGCTGAGCAAGGTGGAGGGCTTCGACCCCGACACCGACAAGGTCACCTGCGGTGACACCACCCTGAGCGCAGGCGACGCCGACGGCAAGGTGTTCTACTGCGCCAGCGACAATTCGATCCGTTTCGATGGACCGTGGATGGCGGAGCTCAACGCCGACTCGGGTGACTTTGCGACCGGACTGTTGTTGGGCATGCACTACGGCGTTGCGCTTCAGGCACAGCAGGGGGCAGACGACGCCAAGATCACCTCGGAGGAGAGTATCGAGCAGCGTGCGTGCTTGGTGGGTGCCTATTCCGGGTCCCTCGTGGCCGATCGAGTGGAACCCGACCCGAACTCGACCCGCGAGCTGTCGATCTCGGGCGGGGACCTGGACGAGGCGCTGTCGGCGTTGATTCAGTTCACCAGCGCCGACGAGAAGGGTGCGTCAGGCTCCAGCCTGGCGTTCGACCGTATCGAGGCATTCCAGAATGGCGTGTTTGAGGGAGTCGACGCCTGCGGCTTCTGACCCGGTTCGGGTGGCGCTTACCCGCCCTCGCGAAGGGCGGCGCGCACAGCGGGCAGATCATCGCGATGGGTCAGCCCGGTCCATCGACCAGAAGACGGCACCACCCCGACCCGTAGCGCCCCCCGGCTCATCATGTGGGCAATCTCGGTGGGAAGGAGAAATTCGTCGTCCGGTCCGGGGTCGTCGGCCAGAAACCGTTGGAAGCGTTCGGCCATGTTGAGCGCCGCTCTTCGGGGGAGCCCCCAGAGGTTCATCGATGCAGGCGTGTCGTTGCGGTAGCGGCCGCCCGAGTCGTCGACCACGCCGCCCTCGGCATCGTTCGGATCGGCCTTCAGCCCATGGGTCTCCACCACCGAGGTCAACGTGCCATCGACGACGTCACAGATGCCCCGGGAGACGCCACCGTGGGGGCTGAGCGTGCCCGCCAACTCGAAACTCACCAGGGTGCCCTCGTCGGGGCGGTCGCCGAGGGCATCGGCCAGCAGACTGAGCGATGGGTTGCCGTACAGGTCGTCGCCGTTGGCCACACCGAAAGGTCCATCCAGCACATCGGCGCATGCGGCCACGGCATGGGCGGTGCCCCACGGACGGGTTCGGGGCGGCCCGGCGAGGTCTTGGCGGACCGATACCACCTCCATGCCGGACACGTGGGTGTCGGCCGCTGCCAGCAAACGTTCCTCCACCTCGGCGCGGGTCACCAGAATCAAGCGCTTGATTCCGGCTCGTGCCGCCGCCGCGGCGGTGATGGCAAAGATCGGTTCGTCGTTGGGACCAACCGGTTCAAGTTGCTTGGGGCCGCCGAAGCGGGTTCCCAGCCCGGCGGCCAACAGGATCAGTGAGGCTGCGATGACGACACCGTAGGGGTCAGATCTGGCCGTGTTCCAGCTCGGCTGAGATGCCTTGCACGAGACATTTCACGCCAAGTTGGAATTCGGCTTCGCGGTCGTCGGGTGTGGTCCCGATCGTGGAGGCGACCAACGGCAGGTCCTCCCGGTTGATGCTGTGGCGAAACGTCGCCACAGTCTCCCGGTCGTAGCCGTCAAAGATCATGGGGGAGGCGCCGGCCTCGGTGAGCGCATGTCCGACGACGAACGACACCAGCACGGTCACCACCT